>NZ_JBHVDX010000149.1:0-25113 GCF_042802555.1 Streptomyces sp. NPDC057474
GCTCGAACACCGGGGCCGCTGTTCGGGCCGTACCACCCTGAGAGGAACCACGACCCATGAAGAACATCGGTGCTGTTCAGGCGGTTGTTACCACCGCCGACGACTTCGACCGCGAGCCGACGTTCGCGGAGCTGGACGCGATCGCGGTCGAGACGCCGCTGATCGACGCGGAGGTCGAGTTGCTGGACGTCCGGATCAGCCTGCTGGACCGCACGCCCACCGACGTGGACCACCAGCGCATCCGCCGGGCCCGTCGCAAGGTGCTGGCCGCGCGCCGGACGCTGGCGAACCAGGGCGGCGCCGTCTCATCGGCGGTGGCCTGATGGAGGCTCTGTTCACGGCGCAGATGTCCGTGCGTAGGGGCCGGTGGCGCCTGTACGTGGTGCTGATGAACACCACCGAGCGGTGGCCGGAGTACGAGTTCGGCCCGGTAGTGCCGACGTTCACGGACCGCGTGAACGCGCTCAGCGTGCTCGGGTTCGAGCCGTTGCCGGATGCCCGGTGGGAGTGGACCGAGGACACCGAGACCCACGACGACCCGTCCTCCCCGGTCATCCTGATCGCCGCGATCGGGGTGCGTTCATGGACGGGGGCGGTCGCGTGAACAGTGTTCAGATCCGTTCAGCCGAGCGCGCTCTGTCGGTCGGCACGTGGCTGATCGTGGCAGGGGCGATGCTGTACTCGATCCTCACCGTCACCCCCCTCGCCGCCGCTCACACCCCCGACCAGTGGGACTGGACGGCCCCGATCCTGCCCCTGGTCGTCGACGCGGCGGTGGTGATCGTGGTGCGGCTCGATGCGGTGCTGGCCCGTCTCGGGGGCCACGGCGGGCGGTGGCCGGTGGTGCTGCGCTGGATGACCGGCTGCATGACCCTTGCGCTGAACGTCGCCGACTCCGCGCTGAAGAACGACCTGGTGGGTGTGGCTGTGCATGCGGTCGCGCCGCTGCTGCTGATCGTCACCGCTGAGACCGGTCTCGCTTACCGGCGGGCCATCACCGCCGCCGTCGCGGAGCTGGAAGCCCAGCAGCGCACCGAGCGGGAGGCCCGTGAGCGGGCGGCCGACGAACGGCGCGAGACCGCCGCACGGCGGGCCCGTGAGGAACGCGAGCACGCCGCCGCGATGGCCCGTGAACAGCGGGAGCACGAAGCCCGGTTGGTCCGTGAACAGACCGAGCGGGAAGAGCGGGCCCGCCGCGAGGAACGCGAGCAGGCCGCCGCCCGCGAGGCCGCCGAGCGCGAGGCTCGTGAACGCGCTGAACGCGAGCGTGAACAGCAGTGGCAGAACCGTGAACGCCGTGAACGTGAGGAGACCGAGCGTCGTGCCCGCGAGGCTGCCGAGCGCGAGGCCCGTGAACACGCCGCCCGTGTCGAGCGGGCGGAGCGTGAACGCCGTGAACACGCCGCGCTGCTCGACGGCCCGCCCGTGAACACCAAGCTGCCCGAGGACCACGCCCGGCGGATCATCGCCGCCGCCGTGGCCGAGGGTGTGGCGGTGCGGCGCGCGGCGGACCTGTGCGGCTGGTCGGTCGGCTGGGTCTCCGCCCGCTACGCCGAACTGCGCGACCCCGGCGCGGGCGGGGCTGAACTGTCGATCGCGACCGGCTGATGGGCGCCCTGCCGGTCTACGTCTGGAGGCTCGCTCCGGACGGGTTGGCCACCCGCCGTCAGCTCCGCGCGAAGGGGTTGCGGCCCGGTGGTCAGGACGTGGTGGCGCAGATCGAGCGTCCCCGCCGTCGCCGCCCGCCGCTGGTCGCCTACCTCTACGAGATCGACCGGGCCAAGCCCGTGCGGCCGATGACGCCGGCGAAGTGGGCGGCGCTGGACAAGGCGAACGCCGCCCGCCGCACCTGCCCGCAGTGCCGCACCGACGCCGGCTACGTCATCCCCGCCGAGCTGGGGGCGTGCGTGCCGTGCGCTTTCCCCGACGACGAACAGCGCGCCGCCTGAATCCCCCTGTTCAGCAGGCCCGGCCAATCGCCTCCTACAGCTTCGGCCGGGCCCTACTCCCCTTAAGGAGTGCTCTCAGCATGACGGAACTCAGCACCGAGCCGGTAGCCGTTGAGGCTGTTCCGGCCGCACCGCCCCCGCCGCCCGACACCCTGCCCGCCACGGCGCCGGCTGTGAAGGATGTGGAGCACACGCCCGGCGGCTGGCCCATCGTCCCGCTCGCCCTGTCCACCGCGAACAGCACCGTGGGCACCGTCGCCGCTGCTTCGCTGGTGGGCGGGCCGGTCGCGGCGGCTGTCGCGGCGACCGGGATGGTTGTGCTCGGCACGTTCGCCGCCGCCCGCTCCCGCAAGCCCGACCCCCGCCGCGACGCCCGCCGGGCCGCTGCCCGCGCCGCCGGTCGCTCCGCCGCCCGCAAGGCCGGCCTGCACACCAGCGGCACCGGCACCCGTGGCACCGGGGGTCGTTCGACCGGCTCTCGTGCAGGTGGTTCCGGTGGCCGGTCGGGCAAGACTCCCGGCCACAACCGCCGCACCACCGGCACCGCCACCGGTCACACCGGTACAGCGGCCGGTCGGAAGCCCGGCAGCAAGACCAGCAACAGCCCCGCCAAGCGCGCGGCCGGCGGCGCGGGGAAAGCGGCTGGCAAGGCTGGTCAGGTCAAGGCGCTGCGGGCAGGGCAGAAGGCTGCGGCTGGTTCGCGTGCCGGGCAGAGGACACAGACCGCCGCTGCTCGCCGCGCGGTCGCCGACGCTCGCCGCAACGCCAAAGCCACTGCCGGCACAGCCCGTTCGGGGAAGCGGCCGGGGCTGGCCGGGCGGCTGATGGGCGGTGCCGTCCGCAAGGCGCGGGCGGCGCGGGACGCTGCTGTCGCCAAGTCCCGTGCCCAGCGCGACGCGAAGACCGGCGCCACGATCGCCGCGCAGCGCGCCGACGTCCGCAAGGCTCCGGCCCGCAAGGCCGCCCGCAGCGCGCTGCGCAGGTCCGCCGCCCGCTTCCACGGGCGCCGCCTGCTCGCCGCGCTGCTCGCCCTCCCGGTCGGGCTGTTGGGCTGCCTGACCACGCCGATCGGCCGCAAGTTCGATATCCCGTGGCTGATGTACCCCGGTCGCCGCCTGTTCTGGCGGATGGTCCGCACTGCTGCCGAGCAGCGCGCCGAGCGGGATGAAGCCACCCGCCAGGCGCAGCGCGAGCAGGAAGCCGCTGCGGACGCCGAGGCCGCCGAGGACGGCACCGGCGGGATCGCAGACGGTGTCGAGCGGCCGGCCGCAAGCGTTCCGACCCCTGCAACATCCCAGGTCAGTGAAGGAGAGAACGTGTCTGGTTTCCGGTTCGAAGAGGCGGCCGAGGAGATGGAGCAGGCCGCCAACTCCTACGACCCCGAGAACGCCATGGAGATCCTCGCCATGGTCGAGGGACTGCCCGCCGCGCTCACCTCTGTGGCGAACGTGATGAAGATCCTCGCCGAGCGTTCCGACAGTGAGTTTCCGCTGGAGAAGGAAGTCGCGGACGGCTTCAACGACATCTTCGGTGCCGTGATGAGCGCGGTCGCGGTCGCGGAGGACATGGGGCCGCTGTTCCGGCAGGCGCACGAGCAGGACATCGCCCGGCACGAGGACCCCCGCAACGGACCCGAGGCTGAGAAGGGCTGGAACGTCTGAGATGAGCAGCACCGCCACCGCAAAGAAGCAGCACGTCAGCAGTGGTCCGGTGCTGGACTGGGCGGCCGGTCACGGACCCGTGACCGGCGCCCTGTCCGCCACCACCGGAGCCTTCGCCGTCGCCGCCACCGGCGCCGCTACCGCCATGCCGCCCGGCTGGGCGCTCGCCGTCGGCGCCGCCGGCGCCCTCGGTCACACCGTCGCCGGTCTGCGCGTGCGCAATGCCGGCCGCACGCTGGCCACCCGCGCCGCATCCTGGCTCGTAGGCGCCGGCTGGACGACATGGGCCATGACGAACGGCCCGCTCACCTGGGCCGCCCTCGGATCCCTCGCGACCATCGGGGTCGGGATCGGCGCCGCCGCCCGCTCCGCCGCCCTCTACGAGGAAGCGCGGGAAGAGGAAGCGATCGCTGTCGAACTGCGGCAGATTGCCGAGGAACTCTCCGCCGAGCGCCGCGCGATCGCCGCCGAGTGGGTGGAGCGCATTCAGCGGATCTGCCACATCACCGTGCGCGTGCTGGGTGTGGAGAGGTGGGAGACCGGGGCCGGGTACTCCCTCGACCTCGAACCCCAGGGCGGCATCACCTACGACCGCATCGCGCAGCACTCGGTGGCCCTGTCCGCCGATGCGAAGCTGCCGCACGGCTGCACCGCCACCGCCGGGCCCGGTATCCACCAGGGCCGCACCATCCTGGACGTGACCACCGTCAACGTCCTCAAGGACGACTGCCCCTACCCCGACGACTACGGCCCGCTGTCCGTCCTGACCGGCCTGCCGTGGGGGGTGCGGACCAATGGCGAGACAGTGGCCGCCTACCTGCGGGAACAGTGCGCGCTGGTCGTGGGTCCGACCGGGTCGGGCAAGACGAACATGGTGCACACGATCCTGGCCGGGTTCGCCCGCGCCGAGGACGTTCTCACTTGGGTGATCGACCTCAACGCCGGCAGTGCCGGACTGCCCTGGGTGCTGCCCGCGCTGAAGGGGGAGTTGCAGGGGGAGGATGGCAAGCCGGTGCGGCCCGGTATCGACTGGCTCGCCGGCACCCACGAGGAAGCCCTCACCATGCTCGATGCCGCGCTCGCGGTCGGGCTGCACCGCAAGAAGGCGTACCAGGATCTGCTGGCCAAGGCGAACACCGATCTCCTGCCGGTCAGTTCGAAGATTCCGCAGATTCTGCTGGTGATCGACGAGGGTGCCGAGATCCTGGTAAGCACCGACCGGCAGATGAAGGAACTGGCGAAGAAGATCCTGGAAGTCATCCGGATGCTGCGCGCCATGGGCGTACGCACCGTGCTGACCGCGCTCGGGGCCACCGGCAGTGTGCTGGGCAACCTGATGATCCGCCGCGAGGGCAAGGTGCGCGTCGCGCTCACCGGCGGTGAGACCGAGGGCATGGACCTGGGCAAGCTCTTCCCCGGCCGCCGCGGCTTGCGCGTGGAGCAGGCCCCGTACAAGGGGGCCGGGTTCATGGGCACCCCCGAGTCACCGGCCGCGCTGTTCAAGGCGTGGCGGATCCTGCCGAACCAGATTCGCGAGATCACCACCGCCACCTCCGACCGGCACCCCCGCCTTGACGAGATCTCCGCCAAGGCGGCCGGGCCCGCCTACGCCCGCCGGTGGGATGCCGAGCGCACCGCGTGGATGCGCGACCACACCCCCGACGACCACGCCGACAGCGCGGGGGCCGGGGCTGGTTCGGGGCTGAACCTGTCCGCGCTCAACCGCCCGGCGAGCGGCCCCGCCGTGTCGCCGGAAGACGCGATGCTCGCCCGCTTCCGCGCGGAGATCGACGCGCAGTTCGCCACCGCCCCCGACCCCCACACCGACGACGACGGCGTGCCGCCGGTCGCGGGTGGGCTGAACCTGTCCGCGCTGCGGGGCGAGACCGAGCAGGACAGCCCCGCACAGCGGGCCGCGCTCGCGGTCCTGCTCGCCGCCGGCACCGAGGGAACCGGCGCCTCGGCGATCGCCCGCGCGCTCGCCGACGAGTACGGCACGACCCGTCAGACGGTCGTCGGCTGGCTCAAGACGTGGACCACCGACGGCATCGCCGTCCGTGTCGGGGAGGGCACCAAAGCCCGCTACGTCCACCGCGACCACACCCCCGACAACTGATCGCTTGTCGCTTGTCGGCCCCTCCTCGGCACATGCCCCACCGCGCCGCTCTGGAGGCCCGGAAACGGCTTGTGACCTGGGAGGCGACAAGCGACAAGACAAGACAAGCGACAAGCCACACGACAAGCGAGACGACAAGAAAGACGACAAGCAACCCACCCACCCGCACGGGCCCGCGCCACCTTCCGGCGCGGGCCCGTGGCACACCCTGAGGGAGCCTGAAATGAGCCAGCACACCCCGCCCGGCCAGATGGCCCCGCACATCCCCGCCGACGACTGGAACCGCGCCCAGGCCACCGGACAGCCGGTCGTCATCATCGTCCCGACCACCACCCCGACCGGCCTCCCGTGGCGGCGCCTGCTCATCCCCTTCGCGATCGCTGGCGCCACCGTCGTCGGTGGTTGGGGACTGGTCGCGGCGCTCTGCTTCCTGCTGGACGCCGCCGCCCACACCGTCACCGTCATCGCCGGGGCCGCCGGACCCATCGGGATCGGCGGCATCACCCTCAGGCTCGCCCGCAGCAAGGGCGCCTAGCTACGCCAAGGGCGGCCCCCACTCACGCCAATGAATCCGGGGCCGCCCTTGCCAACCCGTCCTCAACAGACCTGTTGGAGGTCTCCAGCATGACCCAATCCACCCTGATCCGGCGAGTACACGGCCGACGGCCGCGTCTGCTGGATCTGTTCTGCAAGCAGGGCGGCGCCGGCAAGGGCTACCGCGACGCCGGGTTCGACGTGACCGGCGTCGACACCGAGCCCCAGCCCCGCTACCCCCACCGGTTCGTGCAGGCGGACGCGCTCGCGTTCGTCCGCGAACACGGCGCCGCCTTCGACTTCATCCACGCCTCACCGCCGTGCCAGTTCTACAGCGACACCCAGCGCCTGACCGGCAACGCCCACCCCGACCTGATCGCCCCCACCCGCGCCGCGCTGGAAGCCACCGGGCGGCCGTACGTGATCGAGAACGTCCGGGGCGCGGTCCCGCACCTGATCACCCCGGTCCTGCTGTGCGGGGCCATGTTCGCCCTGGAGACCTACCGCCACCGCTACTTCGAGACGGGCCGGTGGACGCTCACCCCGCCCCGCCATCCGGAGCACGCGGCGCCGGTCGCGAAGATGGGCCGCCCGATCCCTCCCGGCCACTTCGGGCAGTTCGTCGGCAACTTCTCCGGCGTCGACCACGCCCGCCGCGTCATGGGCGTGGACTGGATGAACCGCGACGGCATCCGCGAGTGCATCCCGCCCGCCTACACCGAGCACATCGGCCGCGCCTTCCTCACCACCGTGTCCGTGGGGGTGGCCGCGTGAGCGAGGCTCTGCTGAACGCCGCCCTGAGCGCCGCCGCACGCGGCTGGCCCGTCATCCCCCTGCGCCCCGGCGACAAGCGGCCCGCCGGTCACGCGCAGAAGCACTGCCCCGGCACCGGCCGCTGCGCCGACGGGCACAAGACCCCCGAGCAGCGCGCCACCACCGACCCCGAGTTGCTGGCCGCCGCGTGGGCGCAGCAGCCGTACAACGTCGGCATCGCCACCGGCCCCGCCGGGCTGCTCGTGGTCGACCTCGACACCCTCAAGCCTGAAGAGCCGAAAGGAACGCCTGACGGCGCGACTTCTTTTGCGGCGCTCTGCGAGCGCGCCGGACAGCCGGTGCCCGACACATACCGGGTGCGGACCGCGCGCGGTGGAGAGCATCTGTACTTCACCCAGCCCGCCGGCGTCCGGCTGCACAACACCGCCGGGCGGCTCGCGAAGAAGATCGACACCCGTGGCTGGGGCGGCTACGTCGTCGCCGCCGGAAGCATCACCCCCGACGGCCCGTACTCCGTCCTCGACGACCGGCCGCCCGTCCCGCTGCCCGCATGGCTGCACGACGCCCTGAAACCCCCGCCGCGTCCCGCGCGGGACGCGTCCGTGCCGCTCACCACACGGGCGGGCGGGTACGCCGCCGCCGCGCTGCGGGGCGAGACGCACAACGTGGCCACCGCCGCCGACGGCACCCGCAACGCAACTCTCCTGCGAGCCGCCCGCGCACTCGGTCGGCTGATCGTGTCCGGCGACCTCGACCGGGGGGAGGTCGAGCAGGCTCTTAGTAGGGCGGCATCGGGCAACGCCACCCAGCCGCAGCGCTACTACGAGGACGTGATCACGCGCGGGCTGGACTGGTCGATCGCCCACAACACGGCCGGCAGGCGGGCGGCATGACCACACCACCGCCTACTAAGAGCCTCCCCGACATCCCCCGCCGACCGGTCGCCGCTCCACAGCCTGTGGACACCACGGCCGATGGCGGGCCCAAAGGCGCCGCCCGCAAGGGCGTCCCCACTGCTGTTGGTTCTGACCCGCAGCGCGGTGACGGCCGGTACCCCGTGGCGTGGCTGCACATCGTCGCACCGCGCGGCGCCACCTCTACCGCCACCTCGAAGTGCCTGTGCGGCCGGGACCGCAGCGCCGTCGGCCATCGCAAGGTGCTCGCCCTGATCGACGACCACGCCGCCCACCGCGACACCTGCCCGCTCCGCCCCCACCAGGAAGGGAGGGCCGCAGCATGAGCGACCCGACCCCCACCACCCCCGCCATCGACGGGGCCGCGCTGCTCGAAGACGTGGAAGCCTTCCACCGCCGCTTCAACATCTTCCCCACCGAGCACGCCTACACCGCCGTCACGTTGTGGGACGCGCACGCCCACCTGATCGAGGCCCTTGACGGCACCGCCCGCATTGCCTTCCTCAGCCCCGAACCGGGATCGGGGAAGTCACGGGCACTGGAGATCATCGAGACGCTCACCCCGCGCGCTGCGACCACCGTCAACGCGTCCGCCAACGCCCTGTTCCGGCTGGTAGCGGCCGATGCGGGAACGCCGACGCTGCTGTTCGACGAGATCGACACCGTCTTCGGGCCCAAGGCCGGCGGGAACGAAGAGGTCCGGGGATTCCTCAACTCCGGCTACCGGCGCGGCGCCAAGTCCCTGCGCTGCGTTGGAGAGGGCTCCGACCAGAAAGCAGGCTGGTTCGACTCCTTCTGCGCGGTCGCCATGGCCGGACTCGGCTCGCTGCCCGACACGATCCTGACCCGCTCGGTCATCATCCGCATGCGCAAGAAGGCACCCAACGAGAAGTGCGAGCCCTACCGCCGCCGCATCCACGAGAAGCAGGGCCACATCCTGCGCGACCGGCTCGCGGAGTGGACCGCCACCATCCACGACCAGATCGCCGAAGCGTGGCCGGAGATGCCCGAGGGTGTCTCGGACCGGCCGGCCGACGTGTGGGAACCCCTGCTCGCCGTCGCCGACGCCGCCGGCGGACACTGGCCCGAGCGCGCCCGCGCCGCCTGCCTCGAACTCGTCAACGCCGCCCGCGAGGGCGACGACTCCTCCCTCGGCATCCGGCTGTTGACCGACCTGCGCGACAAGGTGTTCTGCGGAGCCGACCGCATGCCCACCGCCGTCATCCTCGAATGCCTGCTGGCCATGGACGACAGCCCATGGGCCGACCTGGACGACAAGCCGATCACCCCCCGGACGCTCGCCCGGATGCTCGGCGACTACGTCACACCGGCCAACAAGCCGATCAAGCCCCGCACGTTCCGCACCGCGTCAGGCACCCCGAAGGGCTACCACGCGGAAGACCTCGCGGACGCATGGATGCGCTACTGCCCCCCACCCCCCGAGAAGTCCGCAACATCCGCAACATCCGCAACATCACAGGTCAGCAGCGGTGAATCCGTTGCGGACAGCCCCCACGGCATCCGCAACACGACTGACGAAACCGCCACACTCCCGCTCCCCATCGCTGGCTGATCAGCGCGAACTCGAAGGCGCCGCCACGCTCCTGTGTGGCGGCGCTATCCGCAACATGAACGCGATCCGCAACAAATCCAAGCCTCTGACCAGGCATGTTGCGGTGTTGCGGATGTTGCGGATCCCCAAAAGGCCCCACGACGAGGAGTCGCAACGTGGCACGCCCCCAGATGCTCAAGCTCCGTGAAGTCCTCGAAGAGATCGACATGAGCCGCGCCGCCTTCTACCGCATGCGCGCTCGGGGTCAGGCGCCCCGCATCCGCAAGCTCCCCAACGGTCAGGTCCGTGTCAGCCGCCGCGACCTGGATGCCTGGTGGGACCGCTGCGAACTGGACGCCGCGTAGTTCACACCACCTCACCGAGGGGGCCCGCTGTGGCGGGCTCCCTCGCTCATGGGAGACACATGCTCACGTACGACGTTGACGTCTGGTCCATCCGCAAGCGGTCCGGCCGACCCAAGCCCTTTGAACTGCGCTGGCGCGTCGGTCGCCGTCCCCACTCCCGAAGCTTCAAGCTCAAGACCCAGGCAGACGGCCGCCGTTCCGAACTCATGGCCGCACTGCGCGAGCGCGAGCAGTTCGACGAAAGCACCGGTCTCCCCGCGCGTGAACTGGCCGCGCTCAACTCCCCGACCTGGTACGAGCACGCCGTCACCTACGCGCTCATGAAGTGGCCGCGCGCCGCCGCGAAGCACCGGGCCAGCATCGGTGAATCGCTCGCGGTCGCGGTCCCGGCTCTCGTCACGACGACCCGAGGGGCGCCGAAGGCAAAGACCCTGCGGGCGGCGCTCTACCAGTGGGCTTTCCGTGCGGTGCCGGGCCCCGAAGGAGAGTTGGTTGCCCGCCACGTCGCCGAGGAACCGCCGACGGACATCCGCGCCGCCCTGACGTGGCTCTCGGAACACTCCATGCAGGTGAACGCCCTGGAGAACCCGGAGTTGCTCCGCCCCGCCCTGGAAGCACTCTCCCGCCGCATGGACGGTCGCAAAGCGGCTGAGAACACCTTGCGGCGAAAGCTCATGGTCCTGAGCAACTTCCTGAAGTACACGGTGGAAGAGAAGGGGCTGTTGTCCGCCAACCCGCTCGCTCGCGTCGACTGGACGCCACCGGAGACAGACGACGAGATCGATTTCCGGTACGTCCCCGGTCCCACACTCGCCCGATCGCTCATCGACGCCGTGCGAGACTCCGGGCCTCGCGGTGCACACTTGGCAGCGTTCTTCGGCTGTCTGTACTACGCCGCCATGCGCCCCGGCGAGATCGTGTCGTTGAGGCTCGCGGACTGCACGCTACCGCCGGACGCCGCCGACTCGGCTGACCAGTGGGGGGAGTTGCTGCTGGGGGAGAGCCGCCCGGAGGTGGGGAGCGGCTGGACGGACGACGGCGCTTCGTACGAGGCGCGCGGCCTCAAGCGTCGGGCTCGTGGGGCGACACGCCCCGTGCCGATCCCGCCGGTCCTGGTGAAGATGCTGCGGAACCACGTCGAAGCGTACGGAACCGCACCGGACGGTCGGCTCTTCCGTGCGGCCAAGAGCGGCCGTGTCCGTTCCACCGAGTACTGCGATCTCTGGAGTGCTGCCCGCACCAAAGCCCTGTCAGAGAAGGAAGCGGCCTCCCCGCTCGCGGAAGTGCCCTACTCGCTTCGGCACGCCGGCGTCTCGCTCTGGATCAAGTCGGGTGTGGACCCCGCAGAGGTCGCGGCGCGGGCCGGGCACAGCATCGCTGTGCTCTACCGGTTCTACGCCAAGATTCTCAAGGGGGATCAAGGGCGCTCAAACCGGCTGATCGCCAAGGGTCTCGCCGACGACGAGTAGCGCGATTCCTGGCCCACAGATGGCCCATACGCACTGGTCAAAGGTGGGATACGGGCGAGTCAGGGTGAGACAAGGTGCACGCACAAGGGGTGCCGCTCCGGAGAGTGGCACCCCTTCTGACCTGCACAGCGTCTGACCTGCAAGCGGTGGGTGTGGGATTTGAACCCACGGTGACTCGCGCCACGACGGTTTTCAAGACCGTTCCCTTAGGCCGCTCGGGCAACCCACCTACGCCCCGCCCACCAGGGACGGAGCGGGTACAGCGTACCGGGCGCGGGCGCTGCTCGGGGGGCGTGGTCCACACGGGGTCCACTGGCCCTGTTTCCGGCCGCCAGCGCCGCGTCCGCGACCGTCCCGGACCCAGACCAAGCGATCTGGTTCCTGCTGCCTCAACTACACAGCCACAGACAGCGAACTGAGTGGAGCCCTCCTGCGAGTTACGACTTTCTCTGCTGGTGCAAGGCGGCTCGCTCCGCTCCCCGCGCGCTCCCCGGCTCCCAGCCGGGGCCCGACACTCCTGCCTTCGGCCCGCTCTGGCCCCGGCTGGGACGGTCGGCTCCACGGCTTTAGCCAGGCTTTAGCCACCTCCCCAGTTCGGGTCCCGCGTCGAGCAGGACCAGGGGGCCACTCGTTCAAATTCCGGGCAGGATCACAGCCTGGCCGAGTTGCCAGCCAGCGTACGGCCCCCTGATCATGCTCGACCCAAACCGGCCAGGACACCGGCCAAACCCGCTCCGCCGACCTGAGTGATGCAGGGCAATGCTGCAGGGCCCAACCCCTTATGAGACAGGTCAAGCGAGTCGTAAACTGCAACCGCCTCAGCGCACGATCTGGGTAGAGTCGGGCGATGCCCGAGCTGAAGCGGCTGCATGCCGGCCATGCCCCGGCGGTCCTGGCCTTCGAGCTGGCGAACCGCAGCTACTTCGCTGCCTCGATCTCCGACCGTGGCGACGACTTCTTCCACCAGTTCACCAACTGGTTCAACGCCTCGCTGGCCGAGCAGGAGGCCGACATCTGCGCCTTCTACGTGCTCGTCGCCGAGGATGGCTCGGTACTCGGCAGGTTCAACCTGTACGACTTGGAGGACGGCACCGCCAGACTCGGCTACCGGGTCGCTGAGCAGGTCGCCGGCCACGGAGTGGCGACCACGAACGTCCGGGAGCTGTGCCGGATGGCGACAGCGATGCACGGCCTGCGCACACTGCGGGCGGCCACCTCCCACGACAACGCCGCGTCCCAGAAAGTCTTGGCCAAAGCCGGGTTCGTCCCGGTTGGCCCTGCCACCCTGGCCGATCTCGGCGGCAAGTCGGGCACTTGGTACCAGCGCGACCTCCAGCCATAGACCTTGATCTTGCTCGGGGGTCGGCTGCGGGAAGGCTGCGGCCACCGCTGATCATCGACGTGTGAAGACTAACGATCTTGTGGTGGCCGCAGGTCACAGCGTAGACCCTGCCTGTCGGCAGGAGGCGTTCGATGGTCTGACGGGCCAGAGTGCAGGCCGGTTCACTGGCAGTCGACCAAGTGGTGCTGGTCGGAACGAGACCGGGGATGCGAAGAAGTGCACCGCCTGGGCCAGGGCCAAGGGCCTCCGCTTCTACGACCGGGCCGTCATCGACCTCGCCGACTCCCGCTCCGCCGCCACCAGGCACGATCCCGGGCCCGGCCGCTGCCTGCGCCGAGCCGTTCAAGCATGGATCACGAGCTGCGGGTCCGTTCAGCTGGAGGGAACGGCGTCCGTCGGGTCGGTGTGCCAGTTGGTGACGATCGGGTCCTCGACAGTGATGGTGCCGACCGGCAGGGAAACCGGGTTGGGGTCGTCGTCACCGACGCCGACGATAATGCTGTCCAGTTCCTTGCCACCGTTTCCGCCGGTGCTCTTCGGGTTCACCCCGGCGTAGGCGGCGGTGCTCCCGCTCAGCGTGATCTGCTCGCCGACGGCCTGCTCCGCGGGACCCGCCTGGGTGCCGTCGGATCCGAACGCCACGGTCGGAAGCGCGGCGGGCAGGATGCAGGTTATCCCCGAATTCGCCTTCGCGATGATCAGGATGTATCCGCCGGCCTGCGACTCGGACCTGGTGCTCCAGGAGATGTCGTTGGCGCCGCAGCTCTGCTGGACCGGCTCCCGCTCGCCGTTGCCGGTGTCGGCGCCGGAGCCGGCCCCGTCCTCGGATCCTTCGCCCGTCGCGTCGGAGCCCTTGCCGGTGCCCTGGCCACTACCCGTGGTCGACGAGCCGGACGGGGTGGCCGCATCGCCGGCCGGAGTGGCGGACGAAGAACCCTGCGCGGCGTCAGTGTCCGTGGCCGTGTCCTGGCACGCGGTCATCAGCATGGCGCCGCCCACGAGGGCTGCGGAGACGAGGAAGGCCTTGCGACGGTTGCCGGACATGAAATCCCCTTGGTAATCAGTAAGTTGAGTGCCGAAGCGGGTTCGGCCTCTCGGTGCTTTCTTGATCATTATGAGGGGACTGTGAACCGAAGGGATCCCGGCGTCTTCACTCCTGCACAACGCTGTCACAGGCCGGAGACATGATCACAACGACCTACCGCTCACAACCCGATCGCCCTGGCCAACACCAGGACCGAGGCCGTGGGCTGGGCGGGACCGTCGCCCACGGAGGGGACGCGCCTGACCCGTACGACTCGGCTGGCTCGACGCCACGACGGTAACGATCTGCGACTGGAGTAGCCGCTCGGGCAACCCACCTACGCCCCGCCCACCTGGGGCGAAGCGGCTGCACTACCGGCTGCGTTCATGATCACGAGAGGTCGGTCCACAACCGGCCCACAGCGGCCGCAGCGACCGGCTGCAACTGTGGCTGAGGGAGGGGCCCATGAAGCCGGAGACCTTGATCTCTGTTTCGGCGACCGTGATCGCACTCGCTTCGCTCTGGGTGTGTTTCGCGGAATCGAGAAGCACTGGGTCGCACAATCGTCAGTCGGTGAGACCGCTCCTGCAGATTCGGCGGGTGCTGAACTTCGGAGGCTGCGGGTGGCGGCGAGGTGGTTGGTGAGTGGGACCTGAAGACGTACAGGTGTTCGCGTGCTCACCGGCCCAGTCGTGCACCCGCTGTTTTTCGACGACTTCGACCGGGTGCTGATTCCACCGTGGGAGCGTCCGGCCTGATGCCGACCCGTCCCCCGTCCCCGTCCCCCACAGCCGATGGCCGAGGGGCGCGGGGACGACGGAGCGGCGGTGAGGCGAGGGTCAGCTGTCGCCCTCGCGTTCGCCGAGGGTGACGTCCGCCGTGCGGGTCTTGCCGTCGCGGGTGTAGGTGAGGGTGACCTTGTCGCCGGGGAGGTGGGTCCAGATCTCGCCGATGAGGGTGGGGCCGCTGTCGATGACGTGGTCGTCGAGCTTGGTGATGACGTCACCGGGCTTGAGGCCGGCCTTGTCGGCGGGGCCGCCCGCGGTGATGGAGTCCGCGCCGCTCTCGCCCGGGTCCGTGATCTTCGCTCCGCCCGTGCCCTCCTCCAGGGAGACCGAGGCGCCGATCACCGGGTACACCGGCTTGCCCGTCCTGATCAGCTGCTGGGCCACGTTCTTGGCCTGGTTGATCGGGATGGCGAAGCCGAGGCCGATGGAGCCCGCCTGGCCGGAGCCGAAGCTGCCGTTGCTGGCGGACTGGATGGCCGAGTTGATGCCGATGACATTGCCCTGGGCGTCAAGGAGAGGGCCGCCGGAGTTGCCCGGGTTGATCGACGCGTCGGTCTGCAGGGCGCTCATGTAGGAGGCCTTGCTGCCGGAGGAGCCGTCACTGGAGGCCACCGGGCGGTTCTTGGCGCTGATGATGCCCGTCGTGACCGTGTTGGAGAGGCCGAAGGGCGCGCCGATCGCGATCGTCGAGTCGCCCACCGCGACCTTGTCGGAGTCGCCGAGCGTCAGCGGCTGCAGGTTCGACGGGGCGTTCTTCAGCTTGATGACCGCCACGTCGTAGCCCTGCGCGTGGCCGACGACCTCGGCGTCGTACTTCTTGCCGTCCGGGAAGGTGGCCGCCACCTTCCCGCCGTCGACGGCTTCAGCCACCACGTGGTTGTTGGTGACGATGTGGCCTTCCCTGTCGAACACGAAGCCGGTGCCCGTGCCGCCCTCGCCCTCGCTGCTCGACGCCTCGATGGTGACCGTGCTCGGCAGCGCCGAGGAGGCCACGGCGGCGACCGTACCGGCCGCGCGCTTGACGTCACCGCCGTTCTGGGAGGCCGAAACGGTCGTGGAACCGGTGGAGTTGTCGTTGCGGTCGGCCAGCGTGTAACCGATACCGCCGCCGACCCCGCCCGCGACCAGCGCGGCCACGAGGATGGCGGCGATCAGACCGCCCCGCTTGTTGCCCGGCGGCTTGGGGGCCGGCTGCTGCGTCTGCTGCCACGAGGAGCCCCAGCCGCCATCACCGTGGCCGCCGGGACCGCCGGTGCCACCGGCTCCTCCGGCCGCGCCCGTGTCGCCGTACGCACCGCCGCCGTCCGCGTACGTGCCACCGCCGTTGTCCGCGTACGACGGGACGGCGGGGGGTGCCGGAGGCGGCCAGGCGGCGTCGGGCGTGGAGGGCCCGGCCCCGCCGATGCCACCGGCCCCGCCGGGTGCCTGTCCGTACCCCCCACCGGGCGCCTGACCCATGCCCTGCCCCTGACCCGCCGCGGCCGCCGCGTAAACGGGCGCCCCTGCGGACACCATCTCCGGCTGCGGCTGGTGAGCCGTCGGCTGCTGTGCCGTCGGCTGCTCCGCCTGCGGCACCCGAGGCTGTACCGCGGTCGCGCCCGGCTCCGGTGCCGTCGGCGGGACCGGCGGGAGCTGGGTCGTCGGCGCCTCGTCGGCGGTGGTTCCGGTCGGGGTCGCCGGGGCGGTGTGCTCCGCCGGTGCCGCGCTCGGCTCGTGCGCCGGGGCCGGCGCGGAGGCAGCGGGAGTTTCCACCGGCACGGGAGGTGCGGACGGGGCCGGGGGTACCGCGGTGCCCTCGTTCTCGGTGCTCACAGCTTTTCTCCTCGGTCCACGGCTTCACCTTGTCGGCGGTCGACTGTTCTTGGTCGCACATCGGGCTGTGCGCGAGTTTTGTATGTGGTCAGCTTTTCCCACGAGCCGTCAGGGCACCATAAGCGGTGCCTGTGGGTCCGAGACCATCCTTTATATAGGACCTATTGGACTTATGGAGCATACTGTGCATATGAACCCGGTCGTCCACGGTCACCGCTTCCACTCGTACCCCTCCACGGTGGCACCATGACGCGGTGACCCACGCACGACAGCTCCCGATTCAGGTCGTCGCCCACCGGGGCGCCTCCGAGGCGGCCCCCGAGCACACCCTGGCCGCGTACAAAAAAGCGATCGAGGACGGTGCGGACGCCCTCGAATGCGATGTCCGGCTGACGGCGGACGGCCATCTCGTCTGTGTCCACGACCGACGCGTCAACCGTACGTCGAACGGCCGCGGCGCGGTCTCCGCCCTGGAGCTGGCCGACCTGGCCGCCCTGGACTTCGGCTCCTGGAGGAACGGCGACGAGGCCCCCGACTGGGAGGTCACCCCCGAGGACCGGGCGGACACCTCCGTCCTCACCCTTGAGCGCCTGCTCGAACTCGTGGCCGACGCGGGGCGCCGGGTGGAGCTGGCCATCGAGACCAAGCACCCCACGCGCTGGGCGGGCCAGGTCGAGGAGCGGCTGCTGGTCCTGCTGAAGCGGTTCGGCCTGGACGCTCCGGAGTCGCCCGCCGAGTCGCCGGTACGGATCATGAGCTTCTCGGCGCGCTCGCTGCACCGCGTCCGGGCGGCGTCCCCGACGCTGCCGACGGTCTACCTGATGCAGTTCGTCTCACCCCGGCTGCGCGACGGGCGGCTGCCGAGCGGTGTCCGGATCGCGGGCCCCTCGATCCGGATCGTGCGCAACCACCCCGCGTACATCGAGCGCCTGAAGAACGCCGGCCACGACGTGCACGTGTGGACCGTGAACGAGCCCGAGGACGTCGACCTCTGCGTCGAGTTGGGCATCGACGCCATCATCACCAACCGCCCGCGCGCGGTACTCCACCAACTCAGCCGCTGACCGCACCCTCTCCGAGACCACCGAGCGCACGGGCTACGACACCACCGAGCGCACGGGCTACGACAACTTCGAACACACTGATTCCGACAGCTTCCAACACGTCGTCGGCGACAGCTTTCGAACATGCCTCTGTTCACACCTGCGACCACCTCGCAGACCCCCGCCGCTGCCGCCGTGCGGCTCTTGACGGAGGTAAGAATTCCGCCAGGACGGCCGAACCACACCCGAGGACAAGTTGGTACATCGGGGGCGAAATTCAGCCAGTCAACTACGGGGAGTGCACCGGCGCGTTCGATCCGTATTCGATCGTTCTGAGTGCGTCAGAGCACGTGTGCCGGCCGGTTTCCAGTCCAGTCCAATGGGGCATTCACACCGTGGCGTGGGGTGAAGGAGGTCTCGGGGGTGGCGTTGGTGGTGGCACAGGAGGTGCCCACGTCGTCGAGCATGGCCGTACCCCATGGCCCTGCGGGCGTGGGGGAAGCGAGGCACCGGATGCGCGATCAGTTGCGTCACGGTGGTGTGGCGGAATCGGTCATCGACGACGCCCTACTGATCCTTTCCGAACTACTCAGCAATGCCTGCAAACACGGCAGACCGCTCGGTGACGAGCTGGCCGGTGACGGCGATGTGCGCTGCGCCTGGCGCATGGATCCCTCGGGGCGGCTCACGGTCGAGGTGACGGACGGCGGCGGTCCGACCCGCCCGGTTCCGTCCACGCCCTCGGTCACCGCACACGGCGGCCGCGGGCTGAACATCGTCACGGCGCTGGCCGACGACTGGGGCGTGCGCGACGACGCCCGCGGCGAGGTCACGGTGTGGGTCGTCGTCCTGGACGACGTCTACCGCGCCCACCGCAGGGACGACTTCGCCACCCGCGTCGTCGCCCCCTCGGTGTCCACCGTCCCCGACCTGGACTTCGCGGACGCGTTCGAGGACATGGACTGACCGGCCGGGCAGGGGTCAGGCGTGAACAACCTGGTCCGAACCACCGGTTCCGGGACGACTCGGTGCGTTGTCCACAGGGTCCCGTCGGGCGTCGTACGAGCGGCTAGGCTCGCGCAAGTACGAGACGAGCCGTGATCGGGAGACACCCACGATGGCCAAGAAGCGACCCCACACGAAGGCCAAGCGCCCGCAGGGCACCGGCGGAGTCGGCGCCGCAGGCGCCGATGGGCAGGTTCCGGTTGTCGGCGCGCGCGAGCAATGCCCCTGCGCCAGCGGCCGCCGCTACAAGGCCTGCCACGGCCGGGCCGCCGCCCAGGCGGTGACCGAGCTGGTGCAGCGCCCCTTCGAGGGCCTGCCGGGCGAGGGCGACTGGGTCGCGCTGCGCGAGCTGGTGCCCGCCGCCACCGTCGGGCTGAAGCTGAAGGACGCGCTCCCCGAGGGCGTCCCGTCGGTGACGCTCGCCACCGTCCTGCCCATGGCGTGGCCCGCGCTGCGCCGTGACGACGGCTCGGTGCTGCTCGGCCTGCAGAACGACACGCCGTCCGGCGACATCAGCCGCGACCTCGCCGACACCCTCCAGCGCGCCCTCGTCGCCGAGCCGGGCACTCCGGTTCAGGGCCGGCGCGCCCCGGCCGACGGTCCGCGCCTGCAGGACCTGCTCGACCCCGAAGGTGAGTTCGAGCCAGTTGTGCACACGGGCTTCGAGTTCTGGGTCCCGGACACGGAGAGCACGACCCCGGAGGTGACCGCCTCCCTGGAGCGCGCCAACTCCGCGGCGATCCCGACTGTGAAGCTCGCGGGCGTCGACGCGGCGTACTGGTGCGAGACCCCTGAGAAGAACCACCTGCGGTGGGTCATGCCGCACCCCGAGGAGCGGCTTCTGGACGCTCTCGCGCGGCTGCACGCCGCGGGGCGTTCCAGCCTCGGTGAGGGCACCCGCCTGGTGGGCTCTTTCCGTGCTCACGGCCTCACCGTGCCGGTCTGGGACCTCCCCAGCGGGATCGGCGCGGACGACATCGAGAAGCCGGCGGCCGAGTTCGCCGAGCGGCTCGCCACCGCCCTGGCCGACGAGTCCCCGCTCACCCCGGACGAGCGCCGGGCACGCGGTGGACTCACCAACCGGCAGGTCACACTCAGCTGAGGTACGTTCCGGGGCTGACCGGACGGTCAGCTGATCGAGTACGTGCGAAGTGTGGTGACTCCTGTCACAACTCCCCTACATGACAGGCAAATTCGTGTCCGAATAGCCGAGATCGAATTTGCGAAGCGCCGATCTCTTGTTACGGTTCCATTAGCCCGGTTGCTGGTGCATCCCCCGTCGCCAGCAACCGGGTCTTTTCATGCCCGGGATCCGGAGAGCCTCCGCCGTACGGCACCACGCTCAGCGTCAACACCCTTACCAGCGGCCTGAGTTGCTCCCTGAGCGCAGCAACAGGGGACCACTGCCGTCCGGTGCCGCGAACTCCACAACGGCCGTGTACGCCCCCATCACGCCCCGCGTACGCTCCCTGGGCGTCTCGCACGCCCCGGGCTCGTCGTGCGCGCCCACGGCGCAGTGCATCCGTACGGTGTGCCCGCCGGGCGCCATCATGCTGAGGACCGAACTGAGCTCCCGCCCGGTGGCATTGCGGTAGTACGTGCGGGCCCAGGTCTGCTCGCCCTGCGTGAGGACACACGTCTGCGCCTCGATGCCGTCGGGAGAGGTGAGTTCGGGGCCGCAGCGGGCGGCGGTGGCGAGACCGAGGCCGAGCGGCGGGCGTGAGCGCGCGGCGTCGTCGGCCGTATCGGAACCGTCCGCCGTATCGAAACCCTCCGCCGTCTCCTCGCCCGCCTCGCCCGCTCCGCCCGCCTTCGGATCGACGCGTCCGGAAGACTCCTCGGCGCCCGCACCGGCCTCGCCCGCCCGCCCGGCGGCGCCGCCGCCCAGCCCGGCGACTTCACCGGCGCGGCCGACGACACGGTCGAGTTCGGAAGTGAGGGTGCCCTCGGGCGTTAAGGCGCGCTCGGACGTATGTACGTCGCCGAGTGGGCCGGCGGAGGCGGCGAGGGGCAGGCCCAGCGCGACCGCGACCGCGGCGGTCAGTCCCGCGAGGCGGAGTCGGCGCGGATCCGGCCCGCCGCGCGTCGGCTTGGGTGCTCTACGGCTCCGAAGCGGGGGAGCACTGTGGCGGCCGCGCGGCGGGGCCCCGTGGCCCCCGGGAAGACGCTGCATGTGCGGAACATAACGACCGACCGGGGGCACCCGGCCCCACGCGCGCCGGGCGGGCTCAGAACTCGGGGGCGCTCACACCCTTACGAGTGAGGGCGTCGACGACCGCGTCCACGACCGCCTCGACATCGGGGACCCAGGGCGCGGCCGAACCGGGCAGCGGTGCCCGCTCCCAGCGGACCAGGCCGTGGCCGGTCTCGGACGGGGGCAGGGCCAGATAACCGCCCTCGCTGTGGAAGCGGAGGGAGCCGGGGACGAAGTCCTTGGCGTAGAGCAGCTCGCCCAACTGCTCCATGGAGTACGGCGCGACGAGGATGGCCCAGCGGTGCGGGGCCGCGACCACGGGGCCGAGGCGCATGCCGGAGCGGTCGAGCGCGGCGAGGGCACGGGAGGCGGCCAGGGCCGGCAGGCTCACCGCACAGGGGGCGGTGCCGCCGGTGGCCAGCACGATCGGTGCCGTCGGCCGGTTGGTCCACCACCAGTGGACCATGCGCTCGTCGGTGGTGGCGGCCAGCAGGCCTGGGTCGAAGGGGTGAGCGCCGGGCACCACGCACTCCGGGTCCGGGCAGCCGCAGCGGGCACGCCCATGCGGGTCCGGCGCCACCCCCGGGAGTACGGGCCACTGCCATTCCGTCGCGAACGTCAGGGCCTGCTCAAGAAGCTCGGGCCTCCCGCCGTTGCGCTTGGACAGGAGCCTGCGTCGCTTTCCGGGGATCTCGCGCATGAGCGCTCGTCCTTTCCGTTGCACGCATGGCAACACCGTGGGTCACATCACAACATGTGTCGTTCACTGCACTGTGCGTACCTGCTGGCGCATCACACCCCTGTCGCGGACAAGGGGAACCCCTGCGGGCCGAGCTCGGTTACGTCCGCGTCCATCGCTTGCGTCGACTTGCGTCTGTCAAAAGCATGGGCATGGCGTAGGGGTGGCGGCGCCTGGCGTTTTGCTGTCCCGCATGTGCTCGCCGCCTCCGCCACGGGAGGATGGGGCTCGGTCGTCGGTGGATAGGACGCCCGGTTCCGTCGCCAGGTTCCGGGTGGCCTCCGCCACCCCTGGTCTTCACCGAGTACGTACCCATCACGACCGCTGTGACGCTCTGTTGAACAAGGCCAGTCGACCTCAGTACACCGTTCACCACAACACTTTTAAGCCAACTTTGCTTTTTCCAAAGGACTGGACAAGAAGTTGACAGGTGTCCAACAGTGCCTCACGGACACCAGATATCCCAGCAGGACAATGCTGGACATCCCCTCACGAGTGCGTGTACATGTGGAGAGACCGCTAGCGGCGCAGAATGACATGGGGGTTTGCGATGCTTTTGAGCAATACGCACCGGTCGGAAAGCCGGACACCATGAACGCCCCTCACCCTCCGAAAGTGGCTGGAATCGATTCAACGGTTCCCTCCCCGGCACACACTGTCGCGCCCGCGCCCGCCGCCCCGGGTGCCCCGTCGGCCACTGCCGCCACAGGTCCGGGCACCGCTCCCGGGGCCGTTCTCCAGGACAGACTCGCGGGCTGGGTCTCGGACCTCACGACGCTGCACGAACTCACCGAACGTCTGGCCCGCACGGACTCACTCGACAGTGCCCTCAAGGAAACCCTGCACGCCGGAGCCGCCCTCGTCGGCGCCCGCCGCGGTCTCGTCGTCCTGGAACCGGGCGACGGACTCGGCCCGGACACCACCATCGGCCTCGGCCTCGGCCGCGCCGACCTCGGGCACATCGAGACCGTGCCGCGCAGCTCCCTGCCGTACGGCCGCATCCTCGACGGACTGCCGGGCGGCGACGGCGAGATCGCCCAGCCCGACCTGTTCGCCGAGGACGGACTCGACCCCCGCCACCGTGAGGTCGCCGCCCGGCTCGGATACGCGGCGAGCTACGCGCTCCCCCTGTCCACCGACGGAGCCGGCCGGCTCGGCGCCGCCGTCTGGCTGTACGACGAACCCGCGGAGCCGGTCGAGCGACAGCGGCACCTCGTCGGGCTGTACACGCGGTACGCCGCCGAGCATCTGGCGCGGCTCGTCGAGGTCGAGCGCACGCGCGCGAGCATGGCGACCATCGCCGAGGAACTGCTCCCCTCCCGACTGCCCCGCGTCGCCGGCGTCCAGCTCGCCGCCCGGCACCGCACCGGACCGCGCGGGGGCGGCGACTGGTACGACGCGCTGCCGCTGCCGGACGCCGCACTCGGCCTCGCGGTCGGCTCGGTCACGGGGTCGGGTCCCAGCGCGGTCGCCGCGATGGGCCGACTGCGGGCCTCCCTGCGGGCATACGCCGTGATGGAGGGCGAGGACCCCGTCGCCGTCCTCTCCGACCTCGAACTGCTCCTCCGTCTCACCGAGCCCGCCCGCTCCGCCACCGCGCTCTTCGCCTACATCGAACCCGCGCTGCGCAAGATCACGCTGGCCGGGGCCGGACATAGCCCGCCCCTGGTGATCGGCGAGCGCCGCACCGAGTACATGGAGACGTCCCTGTCCGCGCCGCTCGGCATGCTGGCCTGCTGGGAGGCGCCCAGCGTCGAGCTGACCGCCGAGCCGGGAGAAACCGTCCTGCTCTACACCGACGGCCTCCTCCAGCGCACCGGCGAACCCGTAGACCGCGCCTTCGCCCGCCTCCACGCGGCCGCGGCCGGCGTCCCCCGGGCCCTGCGCACCGACCCCGGCGCCATCGCCGACCACATCCTGCGCACCGTCCTGCCGGCCGGGCCGGACCTGGGGACACCTTCCGATCGAGCCAAGCCGAGGCCGGGGGAGGACGCCACGGAGGACGTGGTGCTGCTGGCGGCGCGGTTCGAGTAGGGCCACCGGCTTGGTGCCGTGTGTCGGCGCGCCTGGCGCATGCGTCGCCGACGGCCATGGGGTGGCCCCCGGCGCCGCCTGCTGCCTGCCACCTGCTGCCTGCTGCCTGCTGCCGGGGAGCCTTCGCGGCTGCTTCCCGTAAGGGCTCGGTGACCCGTCGTAAGAGGTGCTTCGGTCCTCCTGGGCCCCCTTCGGTGCGAACGTACGATGGACGAGGTCCAGTGCCGTACCTAGGAGGATGACCGTGGCGGACGAGCTCGAGCCGGCGATCCCGGAGACCGAGGCGACCGAAGCCGAGGAGCCGATCAAGCAGCGCAAGAACGGCCTGTACCCGGGCGTGTCCGACGAGCTGGCCGAGAGCATGAAGTCGGGATGGGCCGACACCGAACTGCACGGCCTGGAGCCGATCGCCCAGGCCGCCCAGACCGCCGCCCGCCGTGCCGCGCTCTCCGCGCGCTTCCCGGGCGAGCGCCTGGTCGTCCCCTCGGGCAACCTGAAGACCCGCTCGAACGACACCGAGTACCCTTTCCGGGCGTCGGTCGAGTACGCGTACCTCACCGGCAACCAGACAGAGGACGGCGTCCTGGTCCTGGAGCCCGCGGGTGAGGGCCACGACGCGACGATCTACCTCCTGCCACGCTCCGACCGGGAGAACGGCGAGTTCTGGCTCTCCGGCCAGGGCGAGCTGTGGGTCGGGCGGCGGCACTCGCTGACCGAGTCGGCGGAGCTGTACGGCGTCCTCGCCTCCGACGTGCGCGAACTGGTCGACAAGCTGCGCGAGGCCACCGGCCCGGTACGGGTCGTACGCGGGTACGACGCCGGCATCGAGGCGGCGCTCACCGACAAGGTCACCGCCGAGCGCGACGACGAGCTGCGGGTCTTCCTCTCCGAGGCGCGGCTGGTCAAGGACGAGTTCGAGATCGGCGAGCTGCAGAAGGCGGTCGACTCGACCGTGCGCGGCTTCGAGGACGTCGTACGCGTGCTGGACAAGGCCGAGGCCACCTCGGAGCGCTATGTCGAGGGAACGTTCTTTTTGCGCGCCCGGGTCGAGGGCAACGATGTCGGCTACGGCTCCATCTGCGCCGCCGGCCCGCACGCCACCACGCTGCACTGGGTCCGCAACGACGGCCCGGTCCGCTCCGGCGACCTGCTCCTGCTGGACGCGGGCGTCGAGACGCACACGTACTACACGGCCGACGTCACACGCACCCTGCCGGTCAACGGCACGTTCAGCGAGATCCAGAAGAAGATCTACGACGCCGTGTACGACGCCCAGGAGGCCGGCATCGCCGCCGTGCGGCCCGGTGGCAAGTACCGCGACTTCCACGACGCCGCACAGCATGTCCTGGCCGAACGGCTGGTCGAGTGGGGGCTCGTCGAGGGCCCGGTGGAGCGGGTCCTCGAGCTGGGCCTCCAGCGCCGCTGGACCCTCCACGGTACGGGGCACATGCTCGGCATGGATGTCCACGACTGCGCCGCCGCGCGCGTCGAGTCGTACGTCGACGGAACGTTGGAGCCGGGGATGGTGCTGACGGTCGAGCCCGGTCTCTACTTCCAGGCGGACGACCTGACCGTCCCCGAGGAGTACCGCGGCATCGGCGTCCGCATCGAGGACGACATCCTGGTGACCGACGTCGGCAACCGCAACCTGTCCGCCGGGCTGCCTCGCCGCTCCGACGAGGTCGAGGCGTGGATGGCGTCACTGAAGAGCTGACGACAGGATGACGGCCGGGTACCTGTGAGGTGCCCGGCCGTTGTCGTCCGCGGGGGCGTGGGGGCTGGTCGCGCAGTTCCCCGC
>NZ_JBHVDX010000150.1:0-25112 GCF_042802555.1 Streptomyces sp. NPDC057474
GCGGCGGCGGTACGTGCCGCACCGGCGGCCGGGCGTCCCTCCGAGGCAGCCGGCCGGCCGGCGGGCCACCCTGCCGCCGCGGCCGATGCCTCCGCTGCCGGCGCTGCTGCTGCCGCCGATGCCGGCGCCGGTGATGCCGTCGCCGTCGTCGGGCTCGCCGGGCGCTACCCCGGAGCCGACGACCCGCAGGCGTTCTGGGAGAACCTGCTCGCCGGCAAGGACACCGTGTCCGACCTGCCCACCGACCGCTGGCGGGACCCGGGCGGGGTGCGGGCCCGGGGGCACTTCCTCGACCGGGTCGACTCCTTCGACCCCGCGTTCTTCGGTCTCTCCCCCCGGGAGGCCTCCTTCACCGACCCGCAGGAACGGCTCTTCCTCGAGGTCGCCTGGGAGGCCCTGGAGGACGCCGGGCTCACCGGTGCCCGGCTCGACTCCCTCACCGCGCCGGACGGCGAGCCCCGCAGTGTCGGCGTCTTCGCGGGCATCACCTCCGCCGACTATCCGCTGCTCGGCGCCGAGCGCTGGGCGGCGGGCCACCGGGACATGCCCTCCGGCCACTCCTGGTCGCCGCCCAACCGGCTGTCCTACCTCCTGGACCTGCGCGGCCCCAGCCAGCCGGTCGACACCGCCTGCTCGTCCTCCCTCGTCGCCCTGCACCTGGCCGTCGAGGCGCTCAGGCGCGGCGAGTGCGCGGCCGCGCTCGTCGGCGGCGTCAACCTCTATCTGCACCCCTCACGGTTCCGCATGCTGCGCCAGTCCGGATTCCTCGCCGAGGACGGCCTGTGCCGCAGCTTCGGCGCCGGCGGTGCCGGGTTCGGACCCGGCGAGGGCGCCGGAGCCGTCGTGGTCAAGCCGCTGGCACGGGCCCTCGCCGACGGCGACACCGTGCATGCCGTGATCCGCGGCACCGCCGTCGCCCACGGCGGCCGCACCAACGGCTTCACCGCGCCCAGCCCCCGGGCACAGGCCCGCGTCCTGCGCGAGGCCCTGCGCCGCTCCGGCGTGGACCCGGCCACCGTCAACGTGATCGAGGCCCACGGAACCGGAACCGAACTCGGCGACCCGGTCGAACTCGCCGCTCTGCAGGAGACGTACGGCGCGGGCGGCCCGAGCGCGGCCCCCTGCTCCCTGGGGTCGGTCAAGTCCGCCATCGGCCACGGCGAGTCCGCCGCGGGCATCGCCGCCCTCACCAAGGTGCTGCTCCAGCTGCGCCACGCCACCCTGGCACCCACACTCCACGCCGTCCCCGCCAACCCCGGCCTGGACCTCGCCGGCACCCGCTTCAGGCTCCAGCACCAGGCCGCGCCCTGGCCGCGGCTGCGCGACGCCGCGGGCCGTGAACTGCCCCGGCGCGCGGGCGTCAGTTCCTTCGGCGCGGGCGGCGTCAACGCCCACGCCGTCGTCGAGGAGTGGGCGCCGCGGGCGACGGCCGAGGAGGCCGCCCCCCGGCCGGAGCCACGGCGGCTCTTCGTCCTGTCCGCACCCACCGCCGCCCACCTCGCCGCCACCGCCGGGCGCCTCGCCCGGTGGCTGACCGATACCGGCCACGCCACCCCGCTCGCCGACGTGGCCCGCACCCTGCGTACCGGGCGCGCGGCACGCGAGCACCGCCTCGCCGTCGTCACCGACTCCGCCACCCGGCTCGCCGCGGAACTCGCCCGGTTCGCCCGGGACGGCGCCGCCTCCGACGCACTGCGCACCGGCACCGCCGTCACCTCCCGCGGCCAGGCCCCGGAGACCGGCGACCTGCTGGCCGCGCTGTGGCGGGCGGGCCGCCCGGAGCAGGTCGCCGACCTGTGGGCGACCGGCTGGGAGGTCGACTGGACGGCGCTGGACCCGGACCCGGACCCGGACCCGGGACGCATCGTGGCGGTGCCGCCGTCGGCGTTCCTGCGCGGCCGCCACTGGCTGGCCGACGAGGAGCCCGCCCCGCAGGCCGCCGACCCCGCCGCCGCACCCGCACCCGCACCCGCACCCGCACCCGTGCCCGCACCGGTACCCGTGCCCGCACCCGCACCGGTACCCGACACCGCATCCACCCCCGCACCCATACCCGTGCCCGCACCGGTACCCGACACCGCAACCACCCCCGTACCTGTACCCGTACCAGTACCCGCCCCCGGCGACCCCCGCCTGGCCCGCCTCGTCGCGTTCGTCGGCGAACTGGCCGCAGGACCCGGAGCACAGGGCCCCATCGACACCGCACGCACCCTCGTCGAACTCGGCGTGGACTCCATCGGCGCGATGAACCTCCGCTTCGAGATCACCGAGCGCTTCGGCGAGACCCTCCCGCTGCAGCTGCTCAGCGAGTCCACCGTCGACGAACTCCTCGCCCAGCTGTCCGCCGTGAAGAGCCAGTAGAGGGAACCGGAGATCCCAGTGATGCCGCAGACCGACCCCACCGCCCGGTTCGAGCCCTTCGCCCTCACAGAAGTCCAGGAGTCGTTCTACGTGGGCCGCACGCTCGGAGGCGGTACCGGTGCCGGAACCCAGATCCACCTGGAGTTCGAGGCCGACGCCTTCGACACCGACCGCGCGGAGGCCGCCTGGAACGACGTCGTCGCCGCCACCGACATGCTCCGCGCCCACGTCCTGCCGGACGCGCGGCAGGTGGTGCGCGCACAGGTGCCCGCCCACCGGTTCGCCCGCAGCGACCTGAGCGCCGCGGCCCCCGCCGAACGGGACGCGGAACTGGCGCGGCTGCGCCGGGAGGCACTGGCCGGGTTCGACCCGCACCGCTGGCCGCTGTTCGCGATCCGCGTCGCGCACCTGCCCGGCGGCCGCGCCCGGGTGCTGTTCACGGTGGACGAACTGGTCGCCGACGGGCCGAGCGTGTCGCTGCTGCTCCAGCAGTGGTACCAGCGGTACACGCACGGCACCGCCGTCACCGCGCCCGCGCTCACCTTCCGCGAGTACGTCACCTCCACCGCGGGCACCCCGGTGCCCCAGGAGTCCCTGGCGTACTGGCGCGAACGGCTCGCGGACGTCGACTTCGACCGGCCGCTGCCCCTGGCCGGCGGCGCCGCCGGCGCACCGGCCCACCACAGGCTGGCGCTGCGCCTCGAGCCGGAGCGCTGGGAGCGGGTGAAGGCGGCGGCCAAGGAGGCCAGGGCCACCCCGACCGCCCTGCTGCTCGCGCTGTGCACGGCGGCCGTCCAGAGTTCCGGCGGCGGCGACGCACCGCTGCCCCTCGTGCTCACCACCTACAACCGGCGCCGGGTGCATCGCGATGTGCCGCGCCTGGCCGGCCCGTTCATCTCCACCTCCGTGTTCGTCGCCCCGCCCGTGGCGGGCACGGCGGCAGAGCGCCTCGACCTGGTGCGCGCCCGGCTGTGGCAGGACCTGGAGCACGCGGCGGTCAGCGGTGTGCGGGCCCTGCGCGAGCGGGCGCGGACCGAGCCTGGGCGCCGGGGCCTGGCGGTCCCGATGGTCTTCACCAGCCTCCTCGGCAGCCTGACCACCCTGTCCGACCCGTCCGAGGACACGGACAGCTGGGCGGCCCGGGTGGACCTGGACGCCTCGGCGACGCTCACCTCGGGCGTCCACCTGGAGGCTTGTGTCCAGGAACGCGAAGGGGCACTGCTCCTCTCGTGGGACTTCGCCCCCACGGCCCTGGACCAGGCGCGGACGCGGACCGCGTTCGGCGCGCTGCGCACGGCACTGGAGCGGATCGCGGACGAGGGGACGGACGCCCTCACCCTGCCCGCCGCGCCCACGCCGCCACCCCCCGACGACCCCGACGACACCGGCGGCCCGGTCGACCCCGGCGGCCCGGTCCCCCTGACCGAAGTCCAGTCGGCCTACCTCGTCGGGCGGACCGGCAAGCTCGGCGGCGACGCCGAGACACGCGTGTACCAGGAGTTCCTGCTCGAACCCCGCGCCGTCGACTGGGACATCGACGCTCTCGAGCGGGCCTGGAACCGGCTCGTCGCGCACCACCCCATGCTGCGCGCCGCCGTCCACGAAAACGGCACCCTCACCGTCGCGCCGCCCACCGGCACCTACCGCATCGCCCGCCACGACCTGACCGGGGCCGCCGACGTCGAGGCCGCGCTCGCGGACATCGCCGAGCGGCTGCGCGCCGCCACGTTCCCGCTGGGCGGCAGCCCGATGTACGCCATCGAGGCCAGTGCGCTGCCCGACGGGACCGCCGTGCTGCACGTCCTCCTGGACGCCCTGCTCGCCGACGCCCGCAGCTTCGCCCTCCTGTTCGGGCAGCTCTTCGCCCTCCACGACGGCGACGACTCCGTGCTGACCACCCCCGCCGATCCCATGGCCCATCTGCGCTCGCTCGCCGCACGGCAGCGCACAGCGGCCGGGGAGCGGGCGCGTACCGCCTGGCGCGAGAAGTTCGCCGCGCTGCCGTCGGGGCCCGCCCTGGCCGAGCCCGCCCCCGGCGCCCGGCGCACCCACCGCAGGGCGCCCCTGGGGTCGTGGCGCGCGCTCAGCCGGCGCGCCGCCGCCATCGGCGTCCCCGCCGACCTCGTCCTGCTCACCGCGTACACCGACGAACTGCGCGCCGAGTACGGGGCCGCGGGCCCCTTCACCGTCACCGTCGTGTCCTGGGACCGCCCGGCCGGCCTGCCGGGCGCCGCCGGGATGGTCGCCGACTTCACCCAGCTCGCCTGGGTCACCGTCGACGACACGCTCCCCGACGGCTTCGAGGACCGGGCCCGCGCGCTGTGGGACCGGGTCCGCACCGACCTGGAGCGCGCCGAACTGCGGCCCGGCCTCGGCGAGCTGCGCACCCGGGTGTTCCGCTCCGGCGGCGCGCTGCGGCTGCCGGTCGTCTTCACCCGCGTCCCGGAGATCGACCCGGCCCTGCACCCCGGCGGCGTACGGCTGCGCACCAGCCAGTCGCAGACCGCGCAGGTCCTGCTCGACCACGTGCCGCTGCTCGTCGGCGACGACCTGATGGGACAGTGGGACGCGGCCGACGGCGCCCTCGGACCGGGCCGCCTGGACACGATGTTCGAGCGGTACGCGCGCCGGGTGCGCGCGTTCGTCGCGCCGGAGCACCACGCCCCGGCCGGCCCGGTCGCCGCCGAACCCCACCCGGACGGCGCCGGCGAGGCGCATCCCGCGACCGGGCACGCCGCCACCGCCGCCCGCGGCACCCACCTCGGCCTCGACGTCCTCGCGGACGCCCACGTCGGCGACGACGACCCGGACGGGGCCGGGCCCGCGGACCACGACCCGCCCGCCACCCTCGTCGAGCTCGTCGAGGCCGGGCTCGCCGGGCACGCCGGGCGGGCGGCCGTCCACTACGCCGGGCGCACCCTGACCTACCGCGAACTCGACCACCGCACCGCCCGGCTGGCGCACCACCTGCACGCCCTCGGTATCCGCCCCGGCGACCACGTCGCCGTCCACATGGACCGCTCCGAGCACCTGGTGGCCGCGCTCATCGCCATCGTGCGCGCGGGCGCCGTCTACGTGCCCGTCGACCCCGCCAACCCGCCCGAGCGCGTCCGCTACCTCCTCAAGGACAGCGGCGCCCGGGTCGTCGTCGCGGACGAGGCCCACGCCGCCGTCCCCGCCGAGGCGGGCGCGGTCGTCGTCCGCCTGGACCGGGACGCGGACCGGGCCGTGCTGGAGACGCTGCCCTCCACCCCGCCGGCCGTCTCGGTGGGCCCCGACGACCCCGCCTACACGATCTACACCTCCGGCACGACAGGCAGGCCGAAGGGCTGCCGCAACTCCCAACAGGGCGTCGCCAACCGGCTGTCGTGGATGCAGAACCGGTTCCCGCTCACCCCCGGCGACCGGGTCGCGCAGAAGACGCCGTACGGATTCGACGTCTCGGTCTGGGAGTTCTTCTGGCCGCTGCTCGCCGGCGCATCCATCGTGGTCGCCCGCCCCCAGGGCCACCTGGACCCCGCCTATCTGGCGCGGCTGCTGCGCGAGGAACGGGTGACCGTCACCCACTTCGTGCCCTCCGTGCTCGGCATGTTCCTGCGCCACCCCGGCGCCGCCGAGGCAGACGCCCTGCGCTACGTGTTCACCAGCGGCGAGGCACTGCCCGTCGCCACGATGCGGGAGTTCTTCCAGGTGTACGCGGCCGGGGGAGCCCGCGCCGGCGGAGTCGAGCTGCACAACCTGTACGGTCCGACCGAGGCCGCCGTCGACGTCACGCACTGGGCCTGCCGGCCCGGCTGGGACGAGCCGACCGTGCCGATCGGGCGGCCCGTCGCGCACACCAGCATCCACCTGGTGGACGACCGGCTGCGCCCGGTGGCACCCGGCACGCCCGGGGAGATCGTCATCGGCGGACGCCAGGTCGCGCTCGGCTACCACGAGCGGCCCGCACTGACCGCGGAGCGCTTCGTCGCGTCGCCCTTCCCCCAGCTCGATCCCTCGCCGCGCCTGTACCGCACCGGCGACCTCGGGCAGCTCGGGGAGGACGGCGAGATCCGCTACCTCGGCCGGATCGACGGCCAGTTCAAGCTGCGCGGGCTGCGGATCGAGCCCGAGGAGATCGAGGCGGCCCTCACCGGTGTGCCGGGCATCGCCGAGGCGCGCGTGCTCCCGATCGGCGACGCGGCCTCCGGCGAACAGGCCCTGGCCGCCGTCTGCGTGGCCCGCGAGCCCGGCGACGTCCCGCCCGTCTCCCGCGTCCGGCGCGCTCTGGGCGACACGCTCCCCGCCTACCTGGTGCCGAGCCACTTCCGCTTCGTGGAGGACCTTCCGTTGACGACGAACGGCAAACTCGACCGCCCGGCGGCCGCGCGGCTCTTCGACGCCGAACCGACGGCGGCCCCGGCCCAGGCCCCGGCCCAGGTCCCGGCCCCAGTCCCGGCCCAGGTCCCGGCCCCAGTCCCGGCCCCAGTCCCGGCCCAGGTCCCGGCCCAGGTCCCGGTTCCGGTTCCGGTGACCGGGACCCCTGCGGCTCCGGCGCCCCCCGGTGCGGGGACCGGCACCGGCCCCCGCGCCGACCTCCGCGCCGACCTCCGCGCCGACCTCCGTGCCGCCGTCGCCGGCGTGCTCGGCATCGCCGAACCGGACGGCGGGGCGGACCTGTTCGACCTCGGTGCCACCTCCTTCACCATGATCCGTATCGCGCAGGAGATCGAGCGTCTCACCGGCACCGCCCTGCCCATCGACGCGCTCATCAGCAAGCCGACGCTCGACGCGCTCACCGAGGCCGCCGTCCCGGCACCGGACCGGACGAAGCCCGCCGAGGCCGCCGGCGGGTTCGGCGCCCAGGACGTCGCCCGCACGGCCGCCCACGTGCTCGGCGTGGACCAGGTCGGCCTGGACCGCGACCTGTTCGACCTCGGGGCGACCTCCTTCACGATGATCCGGCTCGCCCAGGAGATCGAGGCGGCGACCGGAACACAGGTCCCCGTCGACGTCCTCATCCTGAGCCCCACCCCGCGCTCCATCGCCCAGAGCCTCGCCGCACCGGCCGCGGACGGCCGGCCCCGCTCCGCCCAGACCGCCCCCGCCACCACCGGCACCGACGTCCGCATCGCCCTTGACCCCCAGGCCAAGGCCGCCTTCAAGGAGGCCCGCGTCGCCGAGCGGCGGCTGCCCGCGTCCCTGCGGCGCGTCCCCGTCCCGCCGGCCGCCCCCGGCGAGGCCCGCGCCCTCTTCGACGCCTCCTCCTTCCGCACGTTCGCGGACGGCCCGCTGCCCGCCCACGACCTGCTCGACCTGCTCGCCACCGTCACCTGGGGCGAGCTCGACGGCCGCGCCAAGCGCCGCTACCCCTCCGGCGGCGGCTTCTACCCCGTCCAGGTGTACGTGTACGTCGCCCCCGGCGCCGTCAAGGACACCGAGCCCGGCCTGTACTACCTGCACCCCGCCGAGCGCGCCCTGATCGCCCTCGCACCCGACGCCCGCTACGGCACCGACCTGCACGTCCTGCACAACCGTGCCCTCGTGGAGAACTCCGGCTTCGGCGTCTTCCTGGTCTCCACCCCGGCCGCCATCGCCCCCGCCTACGGCGAGCGCAACGCCACCCGCTTCTCCACCATCGAGGCCGGGCACATCGCTCAGCTGCTCCTGACGGGCGCCCCGCAGCGGGGGCTCGGCCTGTGCGCGGTCGGCGAGATGGACTTCGACACGGTGCGCGCCGACTTCGGCGTCGACGGCGAACAGGAGCTGCTGCTGTCCCTGTGGGGCGGCGCCCTCACCGGCCAGACCCGCGCCCGCCGCACCGCACTCGCCCCCGGCGACGCCCGGCCGGCGCCCTCGACAGACCGGCCCGCTACCCCCGCCCCCGCCCCCGCCCCCGGCCCCGGTCCGGCGGGCGAGCGCGCCGTCGCCGTCGTCGGCTTCGCCGCCGAACTCCCCGGAGCCCGCACCCTCGACGAACTCGACGACCTCCTCGCCCGCTGCGCCACCGCCATCGGTCCCGCACCCGAGGAACGCTGGGCGCCGCTGCGCGTCCGCGCCCGGCGGGCCGGCGCGGCCGTCGGCGGCTACCTCGACGACGTACTCGCCGCGGAGGCCGACGAGTTCGGCATCCCCGAGGCCGAGGGCATCGCCATCGACCCGCAGGAACGCCTCCTGCTGTCCGTCGTCCGCCGCTGCCTGGAGGACGCCGCGCTCACCCCGGACCACCTCGCGGGCCACGGCCAGGTCGGGGTGTTCGTCGGGTCCATGTGGCAGGACCACGCGCTGTACGGGGTCGCCGCCCGCGCGGGCGAACGGCCCGGGGACAGCACGCACGCCACCCGGGGCGGGCTCGCCCACCGCACCTCGCACGCCTTCGGACTGACCGGCCCCAGCCTGCTCATCGACACCGGGTGCGTGTCCGGGCTCGCCGCCGTGGAGGCCGCCTACCGGGCGGTCGCCGGCGGCCGCTGCGAGGCCGCGCTCGCCGCCGCCTCGAACCTGGTGCTCCACCCCGACCACCTCGACGTCCTGTCCGAGATGGGACTCCTCGCCCCGGACGGCGACTCCTGCGCCTTCACCGACCGGGCCGGCGGCTGGCTGGTCGGCGAGGGCGTCGGCGCCGTCCTGCTCAAGCCCCTGGACCGCGCGCTCGCCGACGGGGACCCGGTGCACGCCGTGCTGCGCGGCGGCTCCCTCCAGCATTCCGGTACGACGCGCCGGTTCGGCATCCCGGACCCGCGGCGGCAGGAGGCCACGATGCGGGCCGCGCTCGACGACGCCGGCCTCGCGCCCGCCGACATCGGCTACGTGGAGGCCGCCGCGGCCGGTGCCGCGCTCGCCGACGCCCTCGAATTCACCGCGCTGGGACGGCTGTTCGGCGGCGACAGCGCCGCCCGGGGCCCGGTGCCGGTCGGCACGGTCAAGCCCCACACCGGTCATCTGGAGGCGGCTTCGGTCTTCGCGCAGCTCGGCAAGGTCGTCGCCCAGTTCCGCCGTGGCGAGGTGTACCCGACCCGGCTCACCTCGGCGGTGAACCCGGCGCTCGCCCGCACCGGCGGCTCGGTCGCCCTGGCCGCCGACGGCGCCGGCCGCTGGCGCACCGCCCCCGACACCCCCCGCCGCGTCCTGGTCAACGGCTTCGCGGGCGGCGGGTCGTACGGCAGCCTCGTCGTCGAGGAACCGCCGGCCGCCGAGCCGGGCCCGGACGAGTGGGGGACCTGGGCGCTGCCGCTGTCCGCGGACACGCCCGAGAACCTCGCCGCGCTCGCCGAGAGCCTGGCCGACGCCTGGGAGCGGACCCCCTCCCTGGGGGCCGGGCGCGTCGCGCGCACCCTGCGCGAGGGCCGCACCGACCGCCCGGCCCGCGCGGGCCTGGTCACCGATGCAGCCGGGGCGGCCCCGGCCCTGCGTGTCCTGGCCCAGCGCGTGCGCACCCGGGGCGCGGGCGTCACCGACGTCAGCGCCCCGGCCCCGGGGGAGGAGGCACTGCTGCGGGCATGGGTGGCGGGGGAGCGGGTCGACTGGCCCCCGATCGCGGCCCCGAAGGCCGCGCTCCCGGCCACCCCCCTGACCCGCACGAGGTACCCGCTGCCGACCGGCCCCACCGGCCCCACCGGCCCCACCGGCCTCACCGACCCGACCGGCTCGACTGCCCCGACCGGCCCGACTGCCCCGACCGGCCTGGCCGCCCCGTCCGCTCCGCCGACCGACGCCAGCCCCGGGCCCGTCACCGCCGGCCCCGGGCCCGTCACCGCGGGCGCCGAGTCCCTCTCCGCCCGCCTCGGCTCCGTCTGGGGCATCGGCCTCGCCCAGTCCCAGTCCCCGTCCCCGGCGGCCCACGCCGCCTCCGAGGGCGTCGGCGCCGCACCCGCCCCGGGCGTCGGCGCCGCACCCGCCCCGGGCGTCGGCGCCGCACCCGCCCCGGGCGCCGACACCTCCGGCTTCCCCCGCCTGGCCCGGCTCGTGGCCGCCGAGCTCGGGGCCGACCCGGGCCGGCTCCACCGCGGACAGGACCTGTTCGCGCTCGGGGCGACCAGCAGGCAGCTGCTGCGCATCGCCGCACGCATCGCCGCCGACGGAGGCCGTCAACTGCCGCTGGAGACCCTGTTCACCGCGGCCGACCTCGGCGACCTCGCCGAGCAGGCCTTCCCCCGACCCGTGACCGTCTGATCTGAAGGCAGTGACTGACCATGACCCGGATCCTCATGTTCCCCGGCCAGGGCGCCCAGCGCGTCGGCATGGGACGGGAGCTGTTCGAGCGCTTCCCCGAGTCGGAGCGGCAGGCGAGCGACGTACTCGGCTACAGCCTGCGCCGGCTGTGCCTGGAGGACCCCGGCGGACAGCTCGGCAACACCCGCTACACCCAGCCCGCCCTGTTCGTCGTCAACGCCCTGGCCCACCGGGCCCACCTGGAGGACGGCGGCGAACGCGCCGGCCTCGCGCTCGGGCACAGCCTCGGCGAGTACAACGCCCTGGAAGCGGCGGGCGCCTTCGGCTTCGCCGACGGGCTGCGGCTCGTCGCCGCGCGGGCCGCGGCGATGGCCGAGATCGCCGGCGGCGGGATGAGCGCCGTCATCGGCCTGCCCGAGCCCCGGCTGCGCTTCCTGCTGCTGCGCGCCGGGTTCGCCTCCCTGGACCTGGCCAACCTCAACACCCCCGGCCAGATCGTCCTCGCGGGCCCGGTGGAGGACCTGGCCGAGGCCGGCCCGATCCTCGAGGACGCCGGCGCCCGCATGGTGCGCCGCCTCGACGTCAGCGGCCCCTTCCACTCGCGCTACATGGCCCCGGCCGCCGAACGGCTCGCTCCCGTCGTCGGGGCGACCGCCTTCGGCCCGCTCACCCACCCGGTGATCGCCAACGCCACCGCCCGCCCCTACGAGCAGGACCGCATCGGCGAGACCCTGCTCCAGCAGATCCATCAGCCGGTGCGCTGGCGCGAGACCGTCGAGGCGATCCTCGACGGCGAGTACGGCCCCGAGCCCGAGTTCACCGAGATCGGCACCGGCAAGGTGCTCGCCGGCCTGCTGCGGCAGATCCGGCGCGAACGGGACCAGGCCCTGGCCGGTGCGGGCGCCCGATGAGCGGTACGCGACCGGTACGCGACCCGCAGATCTGGTTCTGCCCCAACGACGGCCTCGACGTGGCGACCAGCACCCTGCTGGCCCGGCACTGGCTGGACGAGCACGAGCAGGAGATCGCCCGGCGGTTCCTGTTCGAACGCGACCGGCGCCAGTACCTCGTCGCCCACTGTCTGGTGCGGCGCGTGCTGTTCCTGGAGTCCGGCGTCCCGGAGGCCGAGGCCACGATCTGGCGCTCCTCGCGCGGGCGCCCCTTCCTCCGGGCGCCGTCCACCGGCCGCCCCGGCAGCGAGCGCGAACTCGACTTCAACCTCTCGCACGCGCACGGCTACAACGTCGTCGCCGTCGCCCGCGACCGCCGGGTCGGCGTCGACGTCGAGCGCCTGGACCGCAGCGGCGAACGCGGCTTCGAGTGGATCGTGGAGTCCTTCGCCCCCGAGGAGCGCGCCTACCTCGCCGCACTCCCGGCGGGCAGCGGCCGCGACCGGGCCACACTGCGGCTGTGGACGCTGAAGGAGGCCTACGCCAAGGCCCGTGGCCTCGGCCTGGGGCTGCCCTTCGACTCGTTCGCCTTCGAACTCGACGACGAGCAGGGCGTGCTGGGGTTCCGGCCGCCCGAGGACGACAGCGCCGACCGCTGGAGCTTCGCCGAACTGGAGCCGCGCCCGCAGGTGCTGGTCTCCCTCGCCGTGGAGCGCGGACCGGACGGCGCCGCACCGCAGCGGCTCCTGGTCCACGACGGATTCCCCTGGGGCCGGGCGGCACCACACGAGGTGTCGCTGCCCGGCGCGCACCGCGCCCCGCACCCGCTGCCGGGCGCCGCGCGGTGACCGCCCCCCTCGCGGCGAAAGCGCCCCTGACCGGCACACGCCCATGACCGAGGAGCACCGAGGACCGAGGAGCACCCATGACAGCCCTCCGGCAGGAGACCCGCCCCGCGCTCGCCCCGCAGGACTTCCGGGACGCGATGGCGCTGCTGGCCGCGCCGGTCAGCGTCGTCACCGCCCTCGACCCGGACGGGCGGCGGCGCGGCTTCACCGCCAGCTCGGTGACCTCCGTCTCGCTGGACCCACCGCTGATCATGGTCGGTGTCGCGCTGACGTCCAGCTGCCACCCGGCGGTGACGACCGCCGGGGAGTTCGTCCTCAACGTGCTCGGCGAGGGCCACCGGGCCGTCGCCCGGCGCTTCGCCACCCAGGGCGTCGACCGGTTCGCCGGCTGCGGCTTCGCCGACTGGGAGGAGGCCGGCACACCCTGCCTGCCGGACGCGGCGCTCCTCGTACGCTGCCGCACGGCACGGATCGTGCGCGCCGGGGACCACGACCTGATCCTCGGCACGCCGGTGGAGATCCGTACGGGCGACCCGGCGTCCGCGCCCCTGCTGTGGTACCGGCGCGGCTTCCACACCGCTCGCGAGCACGCGAACTGAGACCGGCGGGCCCCCGCCCCGGCGCCGGGCCTACTGGCCCGCCGCCGGACGCGCCATCAGCTGGTCGAAGCGGCGCATCAACTCCTCCTGTTCCAGGGAGAGCCGTTCGATGCGGTGCTGCAGCCGGGCGACCTCCCCGCTCAGACCGAGCACCGTCGCGTCGGGCCCGGCCGGCGCCGCCGCGCCCGTCCGTACCGGCAGCGGCATCGGGTGCACCGAGGCCACCTGCTCGGCCGCGCCCGGCGCCACAAGGCCCGGGTCGTGCCGCAGGATCGCCTCCATCCGGCGGCGCAGTGCGGGGCCCGGCTCCACACCGAGCTCGTGCACCAGGCGCTTGCGCGCCCGGTCGTACACGCTCAAGGCCTCCGCCTGGCGGCCGCACCGGTACAGGGCCACCATCAGCAGGTCGTAGAACCGCTCCCGCATCGGGTGGTCCGTCGTCAGCTCCTCCAGCTCGCCGATGATCTCGCCGTGCCGGGCCGCCCGCAGACACGCGTCGTACAGCGTCTCCAGGACGGTGAGCCGGTGCTCCTCCAGCTGGGCCGCCTCGGCCGCGCAGATGTCCCCGCGGACACTGCCCTCCAGGGCGGGCCCGCGCCACAACGCCAGGGCGCCGCGCAGCACTTCGGCCGCGTGCTCCGGGTCGGACGCCGCGGCGGCCCGGCCCCGGCTGGCCAGCTCGTTGAAGCGGTCCGCGTCGGTGGTGTCCCGGCCCAGGCGCAGGACGTAGCCGAGCGAGCGCGTCACGATCCACTCGTGGTGCTGCTCGCCCGATCCCGGCTCGGGCATGGGCAGCAGCCGGCGCAGCCGCGCCACATGGGCCTGCAGCGCGTTCGTCGCGTTGGCCGGGGGGTGTTCGCCCCACAGCTCGTCGATCAGGCGGTGCACGGACACGATGTGCCCGGACTTCACCACGAGCGCTCCCAGCAGGGCGCGTTGCTTGGCGCCCGTGGGAAGGATCTTCAGACCGGTTCGCTCGTCCTGGATCTCCACGGGACCGAGAATGCGGAACTGCATCTCTCCCTCGCATCTTCCTCGCGCGTCACGCCTGGCGCGTCATTCGAACCGGTCGGGGTCGGTGAATCCCAGCGGGAACGCCGGCTCCTTGCCCTGCACGAGGTCGGCCACCACTTCGCCGACGCCCGTGGCGTGCTTGAAACCGTGGCTGGAGCAGCCCCCCGCGACCACCAGGCGCGGATTGCCGCGCGGCCTGCCGATGACGAACTGGCCGTCGGGCGTGCGCGCGTAGATGTTCGCGGTGGCCCGCGACGGTGCCGGGCCCACGCCCGGCACCGCCCACGCCAGATGCCGCGAGAGCACCGCCCAGTCGGCCGGCGGGACGGACCGGTCCAGCGTCTCGGGGTCCACGATGCGAAAGTGCCTGCCGCCGTCCTCCAGGCCCAGCTTCAGCTCCGTGCGGCCCGGCAGCGTGCCGTGGCCCCAGATCACGTCCCCGCCGTCCAGCTCCCGCATGAACACCGGCAGCCGCCCCAGCGTGAACCGTTCGTCCGGCACCGCGGGCGTGAACCACGTGGTGGGCATCCGCACCACTTCCAGGGGCAGATCGGGCACCAGCCGGCCGAGCCACGGCCCGGCCGTCACCACGGCCTGCCCGGCCCGCAGCACCCGGCCCGCGGCCGTGTGCACCGCGACACCCGAGCCGGTGAACTCCACCGCCGTGACCCGGGTGCCGGTGAGGACCCGCGCGCCCGCGGCCCGGGCCGCCCCGACAGCCGCGCGAATCGTCCTCTCGGGCAGGGTCAGCCCGCCCGCGGGTTCCACCACCGCGATGTGGCCGGGCGCCAGCCCGTCGTGGGCCGGGGACCGGCGGCGCAGCGCGTCCTGGCCCAGCACCTCGATGTCCAGGCCGTGCGCACGGGCGGCCCGCAGGGCGCCGTCCACGATCCGGCCGTCCTCGGGCCCGATCAGCATCGCGCCGGTCGGCTCCAGAAGACGGGTGCCCGTCTCGCGCTCCAGCCGCTGCCACAGCTCGCGCGAGCGCCGCGCCAGCGGCACCAGACCGGGGTGCTCCAGGCACGCCGTGCGGAACATCCGGCTCTCGCCGGACGAGGAACCGTTGAGGTTGGCAAGGCCGTAGCGCTCGACGCCGACGACCCGCAGGCCGCGCCGGGCCAGCTGCCACAGGGCGCTCGCGCCCCAGGCCCCCAGACCGACGACGGCGATGTCCGCCGCGGCGATGTCCGCCGCGGCGAGGTCCGCCCCGCTCACGCCGGCCTCACCGCCGAGCCCGCCCGGGCCGGCCCCAGCGCCGCCGCCGCGTCCTGGGCCACCAGGCCGAGCAGCGGACGCGGATCGGCCTGGAAGTAGAAGTGGCCGCCCTCGAACATCCGCAGCCCCTGGAAACGCTCGGCATGCGGCTCCCATCCCGCCAGCCGCTCCGCCGGGACGACGACGTCCTGCCTGCCGCCGTACACCGCCACCGGCATCGGCAGCGCGGGAGCGCCCGGCAGCGGGCGCCAGCTCTCCACCAGCTTCAGGTCGCCCCGGATCGCCGGGGCGAACATCGCCCACAGATCGGCGTCCCGCAGCACCTCCAGGGGTGTGCCGCCCATCGCCGCGAGATGCACCCGCAGCTCCTCGTCGGGCAGCTCGTGACGGCGGGTGCCCTCACCCTGGGGGCGGGGACCGCCGCGCGCCGACAGACCCAGCCACACGGGCAGCAGGCCGCCCCGGGCCATCAGCTGCTGGGTCATCTCGTAGGAGACCAGGGCGCCCATGCTGTGCCCGAAGAACGCGAACGGGCCGGTGAGATCGCCGGCCAGGCGGCGCAGGAAGAACGCGGCGAGCTCGCGGGCGTCGTCGATGTGCGGCTCGCCCGCCAGCCGGCCGCGGCCGGGCACGTCGAGCAGGCGCACGTCCCAGCCCGCGGGCAGCAGCCCGGGCCAGTCGCGGTACAGCAGATGGGAGCCGCCCGCGTGGTGGAGGACGAACAGGCGCAGCGGCCGCTCGTGATTGCCGTACATTCCGCTTCCCCTCACGCCGCCGCCGCCAGGCCGTCGCCGGTGAAGGCGGGGGCGACCCGGTCGGCGAACAGCTCCATGGCGCGCTCGGCGCGCTCGTACGGCAGGTGGCCGGGGTTGAACTGCAGGCTCAGGCAGATGTCCAGGCCGTACCAGCCGCCGACCGTCTCGATCTGCGCCCGGACGTCGTCGGGCGTCCCGGCCAGCACCTTGTGGTCGGCGAGGGCCCGGTCGAAGTCGTAGGCGCGGGCCTTCTCGGCGAACTTCTCGTACCCCGGGTACTGGGCGGACCGCGCGCTCGCCCAGGAGGCGACGGCCCCGGCCATCATCTCCACGTAGTTCCGCTCGTTGGCGCGGGCGTCGGCGAGCGCCTGCTCGCGGTCCTCGCCGAGGTAGCAGGTGTACTTGATCTGGATGCGGCCCGGGCCCGCGTGACCCGCGGCGCGGCGCGCCGCGCGGTAGGCGGCGGTCATCTCCGTCAGCTGCTGCCGGCTGGTCACCGACGGCACGACCTGGAGGTGGTGGCCCTGCGTACCGGCCAGAGCACACGACTCGGTGCTCGTCGCCGACGCGACGAACACCGGCGGGTGCGGGCGCTGGTAGGGCCGGGGGAAGCCGGTGACCGGGCCGAACCGGTGCACCGCACCCTCGAAGCGGACCTCCTCGCCGCTCCACAGGGCGACACAGGCGTCCACGACCTCGGTGAACCGGGCGCGGCTCTCACCCATGTCGACCCCGAACAGTTCGAACTCGTCGGGCAGGAAGCCGCGGCCGAACCCCACGTCGAGCCGGCCGTGGCAGAGGTTGTCGAGCAGCGCCAGACGCGCCGCGATCTGCACGGGATGGGCGAACGACGCGATCACCGCCCCGGTCGCCAGGCGTATCCGGCTGGTGCGGGCGGCGGCGGCCGCCAGGAACACCACCGGATCGGGGCTGTAGCCCCCGTAGGGGGAGCCGTAGTGCTCGACCGTCTGGACGTGCTGGAAGTCGAGCGCCTCCGCCAGCTCGATCAGCTGGAGGCTCTCGTCGTAATAGGTGTTCGCACTCTTCTTTTCCGGGTCGATGACCGGGAAGAAGTTGACGCCGAATTCCATGGGGGCTCCGTCTGGTGATCCGATTCCGGCTTTCGGCTTTCGGACCATAGGCGGTGCGCGGCGGCGGCGGGCCGGATACGAGCGGCCCTCCAGGGGTCTTGAACGCGGTCTTGAGTTCTTGTCAGGCGGCGCCGGCCGCGTTCGGGGCGGAGAGCAGCTGCCACCAGTGCCCCAGCGTGGGACGTGCCATCAGCTCGGGAAAGCCGACCTCGACCCCGCGCCGGTGCCATGCGGAGATCAGCTGCATCGTGCTGATCGAATCGAGCCCGTGATCGACCAGATCCTCGTCCTCGCCCGGGAGTTCGGCCGGCTCCACCTGCATGGCGCGGGCGACCATCTGCCGCAGCAGCTGCCGGGTGACCGGGTCCGCGCCGGCCTGAGCCTCATCTGTGGAATAGGTCTCCATGGTGCCGCAACCTAACAGCGCCCCGCCGCCGCCCGGAAGTTTCTCCGAATTCCGTTCCGCACACATCAGGTATCTGTCAGCGGCCCGTCAGAAGGAGACTGTCGAGAACCGCATGAAAACCACTGGAGACCGGTGAGGAAAAAGGTGGAGAGCGGCTACGGTCCCTCTCGTCCATCGATCGGGGAACAAGGACAGCGACCCCTTGCGTGGCGCAATATCGACCCCCATCGGATACCGGTACGGAGGAAACCATGAAGATTCAGGTTCTGGGTCCGCTGAGTGCCGCCGCCAACGGGATGTCGATCGTTCCGACGGCGGGCAAGCCACGGCAGATCCTCGCACTGCTCGCGCTCTACCCGGGCCGGGTCATGCCCGTGCCCACCCTCATGGAGGAGATCTGGGGCACCGAACTCCCGCAGAGCGCCCTCACCACACTGCAGACCTACATACTCCAGCTGCGCCGCAGACTGGGAACCGCCATGGGGCCGGGGACACCCCACACCGCCAAGGACGTGCTGGCCACCCGGCACGGCGGCTACCTCCTGCAGATCCCGCCGGAGGCCGTCGACGTCAACCAGTACGAGCGTCTGGTCGCCGAGGGGCAGCAGGCCTTCGACGAGGGCGCGGACGACAAGGCGGCCGGCACCTACCGCGAGGCCCTCGGCCTGTGGCAGGGCAACGCGCTCGTCGACGTACGCCTCGGGCCCATCCTGGAGATAGAGGTCATGCGCCTGGAGGAGAGCCGGCTCGTCACCCGTGAGCGCCGCATCGACGCCGACCTGCGCCTGGGCCGCCACGGCGAAGTCATCGCGGAACTCACCGATCTGATCGCCCGCCACCCCCAGCACGAGGGGCTGCACTCGCAGGCCATGGTGGCGCTCTACCGCTCCGGCCGGCAGGCGACCGCGCTCGACGTCTACCACCGCCTGCGCCGGCGCCTCATCGAGGAGCTCGGCGTCGAGCCGGCGCCGCAGCTGCAGCGGCTGCATCACGCGATGCTCGCCGTCGACCCGCAGCTCGACGTCGCCTCCGGGTCCCGCCGCTCCTCCACGTTCGACCTGTACGCGGCCTGAACGAGCCGTCGGCCGGCCACCGCAGCACCCCTGCACTGGCTGGTTCAAGTCGTTCTCCAGGCGCGTCCGCGAGGCTCGGGTGCCATGAACGTAAGGCTGTACTGCTTCGCGCACGCCGGTGCCGGGGTGTCGAGCTTCGGCCGCTGGCAGCAGCGCTCGGGGCCGGGCGTCGACATCGTTCCCGTGCTGCTGCCCGGGCGCGAGACCCGGCGCGGTGAGCCGAGGCTGACCGGGCGCGACGGGCTCCTCGGCGATCTGCTCGGCCCACTGGCCGACGCCGCCGCCGACGGCCCGTACGCCCTGTACGGGCACAGCCTCGGCGGCACCGTCGCCTACACCCTCACCCGCGCCCTGCTCGCCGCCGGCCTGCCGGGACCCGAACTGCTCGCCGTCGGCGCCTGTCCCGCCCCGCACACCCTCGCGCCCGGCGGCGGCGACCTCACCGACGAGCAACTGCTGCGCTTCGTCGGCGACCTGGGCTCCGCGCCGGGCGGCCCGCTCGCCGAGACCCACAGCGTGTGGCACCGCGCCGTCCTGCCCGTACTGCGGGACGACCTCGTACTGGCCCGGGCCCTGCGCGCCGCCGCCATGGACGCCTCCACCGGAGGCCCCCTGCCGGTGCCCGTGCTCGCCGTCGACGGCCGCGACGACCCCGTGGCCGGGCCCGCCGCGCTGGACGGCTGGCGGCAGTGGACCACCGGCCGCTTCGTACGCCGCACCGTCGCGGGCGACCACTTCTTCGTTCGCGGCCGGGAGATCCCCCGGCTCATCGGGCGTGCCTGCCGCGTGGCGCGCCGCGCCGCGCTCATACCTGTACCTGCTGGAGGACAACTGTGAGGGACTACCGATGAGACGGGTCGTCATCACCGGCATCGGGGTCGTCGCCCCCGGCGGCGTGGGCACCGACAAGTACTGGGAGACGCTCACGGCGGGCCGTACGGCCACCCGCGGCATCACCCTGTTCGACGCGTCCTCGTTCCGCTCGCGCATCGCCGCCGAGGCGGACTTCGACCCGGCCGCGCACGGCTTCACCCCCCAGGAGGCCGCCCGCCTGGACCGGGCCGCCCAGTTCGCGCTGACCAGCGCCCGCGAGGCGGTCGCCGACGCCGGGCTGAGCGGGGAACTCGACCCCGTGCGCACCGGCGTCACCCTCGGCAGCGCGGTCGGCTGCACCACCGGCCTCGACAACGAATACAAAGTCGTCAGCGAGAACGGCTCCACCTGGGAGGTCGACCACACCAGGGCGGTCGCCCACCTCTTCGACTACTTCGTGCCCAGCTCCATGGCCGCCGAAGTGGCCCTGGCCACCGGCGCCCAGGGCCCCGTCTCCCTCGTCTCCACCGGCTGCACCTCCGGCCTGGACTCCATCGGCCACGCCGTCGACCTGATCCGCGAGGGCAGCGCCGACGTGATGGTCTCCGGAGCCACCGAGGCGCCGATCTCCCCGATCACCGTGGCCTGCTTCGACGCCATCAAGGCGACGAGCCCCCGCAACGACGACGCGGCGACCGCCTCCCGCCCCTTCGACCGCACCCGCAACGGCTTCGTGCTCGGCGAGGGCTCGGCCGTCCTGATCCTGGAGGAGTTCGAGCACGCCCGCCGCCGCGGCGCCCACATGTACGCGGAGATCGCCGGGTTCGCCGGGCGCTCCAACGCCTACCACATGACCGGTCTGAAGTCCGACGGCGAGGAGATGGCCGAAGCCATCCGGGCCGCGCTCGACGAGGCGCGCCTGAACCCCACCGCCGTCGACTACATCAACGCCCACGGCTCCGGCACCAAGCAGAACGACCGCCACGAGACCGCGGCCTTCAAGCGGAGCCTGGGCGAGCACGCCTACCGGACGCCCGTCAGCTCCATCAAGTCGATGATCGGGCACTCCCTCGGCGCGATCGGCTCCCTGGAGGTGGCCGCGAGCGCCCTGGCCATCGAGCACAACACCGTGCCGCCGACGGCGAACCTGCACGAGCCCGACCCGGCCTGCGACCTCGACTACACCCCGCTGACCGCACGCGAGCAGCGCACCGACACCGTGCTCAGCGTCGGCAGCGGCTTCGGCGGCTTCCAGAGCGCCATCGTCCTGACCCGGCCGCGACCGAAGGAGGCAGCATGAGCACGGCCACGCCCGAGCACTCCACCGCCCCGGGCCCCGCCCCGTCCACCACGGCCCCCCTCGTCACCGGCATCGGCGTCGCCGCCCCCAACGGCCTGGGCGCGAAGGCCTGGTGGGACGCCGTGCTGCGGGGCGAGAGCGGCATCCGCCCCCTCACCCGCTTCGACGCGTCCCGCTATCCGGTACGCCTGGCGGGCGAGGTCCCCGGCTTCGTCGACGAGGACCATCTGACCAGCCGGCTCCTGCCGCAGACCGACCGGGTCACCCGGCTCTCCCTGGCCGCCGCCCAGGAGGCCCTCGACGACGCCGGCACCGACCCGGCCGCCCTGCCCGACTACAGCGCGGGCGTGGTCACCGCAAGCTCGGCGGGCGGCTTCGAGTTCGGCCAGCGCGAGCTGCAGGCGCTGTGGAGCAAGGGCGGCCAGCACGTCAGCGCCTACCAGTCCTTCGCCTGGTTCTACGCCGTCAACACCGGCCAGATCTCCATCCGGCACGGGCTGCGCGGCTCCAGCGGAGTCGTCGTCTGCGAACAGGCGGGCGGCCTCGACGCCGTCGCGCACGCCCGCCGCCAGATCCGCCGGGGCAGCCGCATGATGATCACCGGCGGCGTCGACTCGGGCCTGTGCCCGTGGGGCTGGGCCGCCCACCTGGCGGGCGGCGGCCTCAGCACCGTCGACGACCCGGCGCGCGCCTACCTGCCGTTCTCCGCCGAGGCCACCGGGCACGTCGTCGGAGAGGGCGGTGCGCTGTTCGTCCTGGAGGACGCCGCGTCCGCCCGCGCCCGCGGCGCCGACGCCTACGGCACCGTCGCCGGATACGCCGCCACCTTCGACGGCCCGGGCACCCCCCGGCTCGCCGACGCCGCCCGGCTCGCGCTCGCCGACGCCGCCGTGCGGCCCGACGAGATCGACCTGGTGTTCGCCGACGCGGCCGGCGAGCGGGCCGCCGACCGGGCCGAAGCGGCCGCGCTCGCCGAGGTGTTCGGCGCGTACGGCGTGCCGGTCACCGCCCCCAAGTCGATGACCGGGCGCCTCCTGGCGGGAGGCGCCTCGCTCGACCTGGCAGCCGCCCTGTTCGCCGTGCGGGACCAGGTGATCCCGCCGACCACCGGCACCGAACACCCCGCCGACGACTGCCCCCTCGACCTGGTCACCACCACCCGCACCGGGGTCCGGCTGCGCCACACGCTGGTCCTCGCACGAGGCCGCGGCGGATTCAACTCCGCGGCGGTCGTCAGCGCCCCGCCCCGACGCCCGTGACGGGCGCCGCCCGCCCCGCCACGGCGCCGGCGGCCACCCGCCCCGGCAGCCCGAGAACCGAATGGAGTCACGTCATGGACCACCTCGAACTGAGCGACCTGAGGGCCCTGCTGCGCGAGTGCGCGGGCGAGGAGGAGGGCATCGACCTGGACGGGGACGTCATCGACGTCCCGTTCATCGAACTCGGCTACGACTCACTCGCCATCCTGCAGACCACCGGGCGCATCGAGCGCGACTACGGCATCACCCTCGACGAGGAGAGCTTCGACGAGGCCGAGACCCCGCGCGACTACCTCGCCCTGATCAACCGGACCCTGTCCGCCGCGGCCGCGGCCGCGGCCTGAAAGCCATGACCGAACGGGCCGGGCACACCGACACCACCCGCGCCGACGTCTGCGTCGTCGGCGCGGGCCCGGCAGGACTCGCCCTGAGCCTGATGCTGCTGCGCTCCGGCGTCACCGTCACACTCCTGGAGAAGTCGACCGCCTTCGCCCGCGACTTCCACGGCGAGATCCTCCAGCCGGGCGGCCAGCGGATCCTGGACGAGCTGGGCGTGCTGGCGGCCGCACGCCGCCGCGGCGCCCGCGCCCTGCACGGCTTCCAGGTCCTGGAGCGGGGCCGCGTCCTGCTCGACATCGACTACCGGCGCCTGGACGCCCCCTACGACCACCTCCTCGCGCTGCCCCAGCGCCATCTGCTCGGCGAACTGCTCACCGCCTGCTCACGGCTGCCCGGCTTCACCTACCTCGACGGGCACCGGGTCCACGCCCTCCTCCAGGAGCACGGGCGGTACACGGGGGCCGTGGCGAGAGCGCCCGGCGGGCACCGCACCCGCGTGCGCGCCCAGGTGGTCGTCGCCGCCGACGGACGGTTCTCCAGGACCCGCGCCCTGGCCGGCATCGACGCCGGCCGCACCGAGGCGTTCCGGCAGGACCTGGTGTGGTTCTCGCTGCCCGCGCCCGGCCGCGCCACCGGGCGCGTGCGCATCCACCGCGCGGCGGGCACGGCCGTACTCGTCCACGACACCCACCCCGACCGGCTCCGCATCGGCTGGACGCTGCCGCACCGCGGCTGGTCCGCCGTCGCCGACCGCGGCATCAGCGCCGTCAAGACCCAACTGGCGGCAGCCGTACCGGAGTTCGCCGACCTCATCGACACGCACCTGCGGAGCCTGTCGGATCTGACACTGCTCGACGTGTTCGCGGCCCGCGCCGAGCAGTGGGCGCGCGACGGACTCGTCCTGGCCGGGGACAGCGCCCACACCCACGGGCCGCTCGGCGCCCAGGGCATCAACCTCGCGCTGCAGGACGCCGCCGTCCTGCACCCCGTCCTCGTCGACGCGCTGCGCGCGGGCGACGTCGGCCGCGCACGCCTCGCCCGATTCGAGGAACTGCGTGCCCCCGCCGCCGACGCGGTGACCCGCACCCAACGCCTGCAGGCCAAGGCGTTCTTCGGCTCCGCCGGACGCGCCGCGACGTTCGCGCGGGCCCGCGCCGCGGCACTGGTCACCCGCACCCCGGCCGGGGCGCGCATCACCTCCCTGATCGCCCACGGCCGCACCCCCGTCCGGGTACGGACCGATCTCTTCACCGCGACCCCCGCCCACCAGCCCCTCGTCCAGACATATGAGAAAGGTGCACGATGACTGCTCCCAGCCGTCGGCGCTTCGTCGCCGGGTCGTTCACGGCGGGTGCCGCCGCCGGGCTCGCCGCCGCGGGCCTGCCCACCACCGCCCGCGCCGCGACACCGGCCGCCGCCCCGGCCCCCCGCACCGCCGCCCAGGCCGCCGCCCCGGCCCCCCGGGTCACACCCGGCGACCCGCGCTACGCGGACCTGGCCGTGCGCGGCAGCAACAAGCGGTTCACCGCGCACCCGGACGTCTTCCGCCCGGTCACCACCACGCGGCAGGTCGTCGATGCCGTCGCCGACGCCGTACGGCAGCGCAAGCGCATCGCGGTGCGCAGCGGCGGCCACTGCTACGAGAACGTCGTCGGCGACCCGGCCGTCCGCGTCGTCATCGACCTCGGCGCCATGGACGCCGTCACCTACGACGCCGGCCGCCGAGCCTTCATGATCGAGGCCGGCGCACGGCTGATGGACGTCTACCGGGCGCTGTTCGAGGGCTGGGGCGTCACCCTGCCCGGCGGCGCCAGCGCCACCGTCGGCTTCGGCGGCCACATCGCCGGCGGCGGCTACGGCGCCCTCACCCGCGCACACGGCCTGGCCGCCGACCACCTGTACGCGGTCGAGGTCGTGGTCGTCGACGCCTTCGGATGCGCCCGCGCCGTCGTCGCCACCCGCGAGAAGGACGACCCGCACCGCGACCTGTGGTGGGCCCACACCGGCGGAGGCGGCGGCAACTTCGGTGTCGTCACCCGCTACTGGTTCCGCTCCCCGCACGCCACCGGCACCGACCCGGCGCAGCTGCTGCCGCGCCCGCCCGCCACGATCCTGTCCAACGCGGTGATCTTCCCGCGCGAGGGCATGGACAAGGCGGCGTTCGGCCGGCTCGTGCGCAACCACGGGCTGTGGCACGAGCGCAACAGCGGCGCCGACTCCCCGTACACCGGCCTGTACAGCGGACTCGTCCTGCCCGGCCGGCTCAAGGAGAACGACCCCGGCCAGAGCGCCATCGTCTTCACCCACCTCGACGCCACCCTGCCCGACGCCCCCGAACTCTTGCGGAGGTACGTGGACGAACTCACCGACGGCGTCGGCGTCACCCCCTACATCACCGACACGGCCTCCGACGCGTGGCTGACCGCGACGCTCGCGCTGGCCGAGTCGCAGGACACCGACAAGGGCCGCCAGAAGATCAAGTCGGCCTATCTGCGCCGGAGTTTCACCGACGCGCAGATCGACGCCCTCTACACCCACCTGAACACGGCCGACCACCGCCACGAGTCGGCGTCCGTGTCCATCCAGTCCTTCGGCGGCCACGCCAACACCCTCCCTGCGCACGCCACAGCCGGCTCCCACCGCGACTCCGTCCTCAACGTCATCTTCATGAACACCTGGCAGGACCCGCAGGCCGACGCCGACAGCATCGGCTGGCTGCGCCGCCTGTACCGGGACGTGTTCGCGTCGACCGGAGGCGTGCCCGTCCCGGGCCGCGGCAGCGACGGCTGCTACATCAACTACCCGGACATCGACCTGGCCGATCCCGAGTGGAACTCCTCGGGCGTTTCGTGGCAGCGGCTCTACTACAAGGACAACTACCCCCGCCTCCAGCGGATCAAGGCCGAGTGGGACCCGCGCGGCGTGTTCCGCCAGACGCTGGGCATCCGCCCCGCATAGCCCCGCACACGCATCGGGCCCGCCGGACGCAGCCGTCCGG
>NZ_JBHVDX010000151.1:0-24970 GCF_042802555.1 Streptomyces sp. NPDC057474
GCCCCTGCGGGCCGTGAAAAAGCCAGGGGCGCGGGGAACTGCGCGACCAGCCCCCACGCACCCGCAGCCGAAGAACACACGAGCCGCGCGCTTCTCCTGTGGTCAGGCGCGGCGGCAGCCGTACGTCACTCGTCGTCCCGGCGCCTGTCCTCCTGGGCGGTGTCCGTGCCGCCGCCCTGCTCCGGGTCGGTGTCGGTGCCCGAGCCGCTGCTGCCGTTGCCGAAGCCGCCGAAGCCGCGCCGGACCCGGCCGCCGAGGTCGCCCGCGCCGCCCGCGATGTCGGTGACCAGCTTCATCAGCGGGTCCTTGGAGTTCTTGACACTGCTCGTGTAGTGCGTGGCCGACTCGCGGAAGGTGTCGGTCACCGAGGTGTCCTTGTCCTGGCTGCGCCGCGGGTAGTGCCCGTCCATGATCCGCTGGAAGTCGCGGGACTCGGCCCACTTCTTCAGCTCGGCCGCGCGCACGGTGGTGAAGGGGTGCGAGCGGGGCAGCACGTTGAGGATCTTGAGCACGGAGTCGCGCAGGTCGCCCCCGGCCTCGTACTCCTCGGCCTGCGCGAGGAACGCGTCCACGTTCATCTCGTGCAGGTGGTTGCCGCCCGCGATCTTCATCAGACCGCGCATCGACGCCTGGACGTCCTGGCCGACCAGGAGGCCCGCGCGGTCGGCGGACAGCTCCGACTTGCGGAACCACTCGCGCAGCGCGGTCACGATCGCCATGATCGCGAGGTTCCCCAGCGGGATCCAGGCGATCTTCAGCGCGAGGCTCGTCAGGAAGAGCAGTATCGTCCGGTACACCGAGTGGCCGGAGAGCGCGTGGCCCACCTCGTGCCCGATGACGGCCCGCATCTCCTCCTCGTCGAGCAGCTCGACGAGCCCGGTGGTGACGACGATGATCGGCTCGTCCAGGCCGATGCACATTGCGTTCGGCTGCGGGTCCTGGTTCACGTACATCGGCGGGACCTTCTCCAGGTCCAGGATGTAACACGCGTCCCGCAGCATGGTGTTGAGGTGGGCGAACTGCTGGTCCGAGACCCGTACGGAGTCGGACAGGAACAGCAGCCTGAGGCTGCGTTCCGGCAGCAGACCGCTGAGTGCCTTGAACACCGTGTCGAAGCCGCTGAGCTTGCGCAGCGCCACCAGCGCCGAGCGGTCCGCGGGGTGTTCGTACGCCCGGGAGGAGATCCCCTCGAAGCGCCTGCGCTGCCTGCTCGGCACGTTCTCGTGCCCGTTCTGCTCGTGGCTGTCGTCCGGCATGTTTCCCCCATGCTCTGTTTGCCCATGTTGCCCCCGAAGCGGGGTCCAGCCTAGGCGGAGTTACCGTGGCAGGGCATCAACCGTAAGGAGCGATCTCCATGGGACATCTCCCGCACCTGCCGGCATCCGCATGGCTCACCGAAGCAGCGGACACCGCCGCGAAGGAACAGGGGGCCGGCAACCTGCTGCGTGTGGTGCTGATCGTGATGGTCCTGGGCTCCGTCCTGATGGCGTGGTTCCTTCTGCGGGGATACAAGCGGGACGAATGACGCCCGCCGACGGGAAGGACGTACGGCGCGCGCGAACGGTTGCTCGAACGAGAAGTACGCGCGTGGCGGTGCCCGCGTTCACTCCTGGGCGGAGTCGGCGTGATCGCCGGCGAGCCCCCCGCTTACGATGGGCGGGTCTTTATCCCGATCCCACACCCGGATAGGTCACGCCGACGATGAGCTTCCACAGCACCGCTGCCGACTTGGTCACTTTCGCCGCCGAGGGCGGCGGGGAGCACGGCGGCAACCACGAGAGCCTGAGCCCCTACCTGACCGGCGGCGGAGCCTTCTTCGCCCTGATGCTGCTGCTGTGGATCACCACTCGCTTCAACCGCGATCGCTAATCCGCGCAAAAGGACGTTCGAACGGTGCGCGTCGGCCGGGCCGGTAGGCTCTCCACGCATGGGAGAGCAGGAAATGCCTACCGGTCCGGAGCATGACGAGACGGCGGACCAGGCGTACGACACCACGGACGGCCGGGCCGACAGCGTTTCCGGCGCACCGGGAAACCGCCCGTCGGAGCCCGGACGGCGCCGCCTCGGCGTCATGGGCGGAACGTTCGACCCGATCCACCACGGGCACCTCGTGGCGGCCCAGGAGGTCGCCGCGCAGTTCGGTCTCGACGAGGTCGTGTTCGTGCCGACCGGCCAGCCGTGGCAGAAGTCCCACCGCTCGGTCTCGGCGGCCGAGGACCGCTATCTGATGACGGTCATCGCGACGGCCGAGAACCCCCACTTCTCCGTGAGCCGCATCGACATCGACCGCAAGGGCCTCACCTACACCATCGACACCCTGCGCGAACTGCACGAGCTCAACCCCGACTCGGACCTCTTCTTCATCACCGGCGCCGACGCGCTCGGCCAGATCCTCACCTGGCGCGACGCCGAAGAACTCTTCTCCCTCGCGCACTTCATCGGGGTCACCCGTCCGGGTCACACCCTGGCCGACCCGGGCCTGCCCGCGGGCGGGGTCTCGCTGGTCGAGGTCCCGGCACTCGCCATCTCCTCCACAGACTGCCGTGCGAGAGTCGCCAAGGGCGATCCCGTCTGGTACCTGGTGCCGGACGGCGTGGTGCGCTACATCGACAAGCGGCAGCTGTACCGCGGCGAGTGAGCCGAGAGGGGCACCGGTGAACGACCGATACGACGCCGGCTACGGAGGCGACCAGAGTTACGAGCTCGTCGGCTACGACGAGTACGGGCAGCCGGTGTACCGACAGGTGCCCGCCCAGCAGGTGCCTCAGCAGCACGCGTACGACCCCTACGGGACACAGCCGTCCCAGGGGTACGGCCAGGGCTACGGCTACGACCCGTACGCGACCGGCCATGTCCCGCAGCAGCAGACGCAGGGGTACGGCGCGGGCTACGACACGGGCCAGCAGGCACCGGGGCCCGCCTACGACCCGTACGACCCCTACGGGCAGCCCGCAGGCACCGGCCGGCAGGCACCCGTCGCCGAACAGAGCGCCTACATCCCGCAGCAGTCGGCACCGCCGGAGACCGCCGAGGAGAGCGAGCCCCGCGCCGGTGACGCCTTCCTGGAGCGGAACTCCGCCGAACAGGACTACCGCACCGAGCAGTTCGCCTTCGTCGAGGAGCCCGACGGTGACTCCGAGGACGTCATCGACTGGCTGAACTTCACCGAGAACCGCACCGAGCGCCGCGAGGAGGCCAAGCGGCGGGCCAAGAGCCGGCTGATCGCCCTGGTGGTGGTCTTCGCCATGGTCGCGGTCGGCGGCGTCGGCTACATGTGGTGGGCGGGCATGCTGCCCGGGTCGTCCTCGGACGAGCAGACCGGCACCACGACCTCCGCGGCCGCCCAGAAGCGGGACGTGGTCGTCGTCCATCTGCACGACACCAAGAAGGGCGGCACCTCCACGGCGCTGCTCGTCGACAACGCCACCACCAAGCAGGGCGCGACCGTCCTGATCCCCAACGCCCTCGCCCTGACCGGCGACGACGGCACCACGACGACGCTCGCCAAGTCCGTCGAGGACGACGGGTCCTCCGGTACCCGCGACGCACTCGACACCGTCCTCGGCACCGACATCGAGGGCACCTGGCGGCTGGACACCCCGTATCTGAACAACCTCGTCGGACTCGTCGGTGACATCGACATCGACACGAACGCGAACGTGCCCGACCCCGAGGCCAAGAGGAAGACCGAGGCCCCCCTCGTCACCAAGGGCAAGGGGCAGACCCTCAGCGGCAAGATGGCCGTCTCCTACGCCACCTACCGGGCCTCCGGCGAGTCGCAGGACGCGCAGCTGGAGCGGTTCGGACAGGTCATGCAGGGAGTGCTGCGCAAGCTGTCCTCCGACGCGCAGGCCGCCACGGTCACCGTGCAGACGCTGGCCCAGATCCTCGATCCCTCGCTCAGCGACAAGGATCTCGGCACCTTCCTCGCCAAGCTCGCCGACCACGCCAAGGGCGGCGACTACAAGACCGAGTCGCTGCCCGTCCAGCAGGACGGCACGCTCAGCGCGGAGGACTCCGACAGCGTGGTCAAGGACCTGCTCGGCGGCGCCGCGAAGAGCCCCGACGCGGGGGACGCCGTCCGGGTCGGCATCCGCAACGCCACCGGCGAGAAGGACGCCACCGAACAGGCCCGCGTGGTCGTCCTCAACGGCGGCTACACCTTCCTCGACGCCGGCACCACCGCCACCGCCCAGGCCACCTCCCAGGTCACCTACTCCGACGCGGCCCGCAAACAGGACGCCGTCGAGGTCGCCAAGACCCTCGGCCTCCCGACCAGCGCCGTGAAGAAGGGCGAGACCACGTCCAACGCCGACGTCTCCGTCGTACTGGGCCAGAACTACGAGACGACCGGGACGACGGGAACGACAGGAACGACGGGAACCACGGGAACCACGGGCTGATCGAACCGCCATGGTCAGTGATCGGGCCCCGGAGCGCCGCATCGGCGCTGCTCCGGGGCCTGATCGATTAACACGTGGGGCGGTGTCGGTGGGCCGTGAGACCCTTGGGGTAGCCCGTGAGGGTTCCTGACCGACGACCGAAAGCCGTTTAGTGACCGCCACCGACCGCTCCCTCGAACTCATCACCACCGCCGCGCAGGCGGCCGCCGACAAGCTCGCGCACGACGTCATCGCGTACGACGTCAGCGATGTGCTGTCCATCACGGACGCCTTCCTGCTCGCCTCCGCGCCCAACGACCGCCAGGTCAAGTCGATCGTCGACGAGATCGAGGAGCGGCTGAACAAGGAGCTCGGCGCCAAGCCGGTCCGCCGCGAGGGCGACCGCGAGGCCCGCTGGGTGCTGCTGGACTACGTCGACATCGTCGTGCACGTCCAGCACAGCGAGGAGCGGGTCTTCTACGCCCTGGAGCGGCTCTGGAAGGACTGCCCCGAGCTGGAGCTGCCCGCCGACGCCAAGGCCACCCGGGGCAAGGGCGCGGAGCACGCCAAGCTGCGCGCCGCCGAGGAGGACGCCGAACTGGGCGGAGAGTTGCGGTGACCGCGGGCATCGACGCGGCCGACCGCAGAGGCAGGGGCCGTCGGCTCATCCTGTGGCGGCACGGTCAGACCTCGTGGAACGTGGAGCGCCGCTTCCAGGGCACCACGGACGTCGAGCTGACCGAGACCGGCCTCGGTCAGGCCCGCCGCGCCGCCCGGCTGCTCGCCTCCCTCCAGCCCGACGCGATCGTCGCCTCCGACCTTCGGCGTGCCGCCAACACGGCCGCCGAGCTGGCCGCGCTCACCGGCCTGGAGGTCAGCCACGACGAGGGCCTGCGCGAGACCTACGCGGGCGTCTGGCAGGGGCTCACGCACGACGAGATCATCGCCCGGCACGGCGACGAGTACGCCGCGTGGAAGCGCGGCGAGCCCGTCCGCCGCGGCGGCGGCGAGCTGGAGACCGAGGTCGCCGACCGCGCCGCCCCCGTCGTGCTCCGGTACGCCGACAAGCTCCCGGAGAACGGCACCCTCGTGGTGGTCAGCCACGGCGGCACCATCCGCACCACCATCGGGCGCCTCCTCGGCCTGGACCCCCACCACTGGGAGAGCCTCGGCGGCCTCTCCAACTGCTGCTGGTCCGTCCTCGGCGAGGGCGCCCGCGGCTGGCGGCTCCTGGAGCACAACGCCGGCACGCTGCCCGAGCCGGTGCTCGGCGACGACGACTGAGTCCCGTACGCGGCCTCGTACCAGGGCCGCGGCCCGGATTTCACTTTCCGGCTGGTCGCAGGCTAAAGTTCTTCTTGTTCGCCCCGCCGAGCGGGGCCGAAACATCATGCGGCTCCGCCGCGTGACGCAAGGGGCTATAGCTCAGTTGGTAGAGCGCCTGCATGGCATGCAGGAGGTCAGGAGTTCAATTCTCCTTAGCTCCACAGATCGGTACAGAAGATCCCGTTCCCGCGAGGGGACGGGATCTTTCGTGTGTGACCTGCGTCCCTTCTTGAGCACTCGCCGCCCCGGAGGCGTATACCTCTGCGGACGGCCTTCTTTCCCGCCGCTTGCCCGGACTGGTACGAAGGCGTCGCTGACCGTATTGGTCCGGCCGTGGCAGAATCAAACGGCCGGAAGGGGGCGCGGCCCGACGGGAGGGAGAAGCGATGCCTGCGAGCATCCGCGGGAGGGTCCACGACCTTCCCGCAGCGGTGGTGATGCGGAGCAAGACCACCCTCCTCTGCCCTTCCTGCGGTTCGCTCCACGTTGCCCAAGTCCTCGGTGACAACGGAGGGATCTCCTACGTGTGCACGGCCTGCGGCCACAGCTGGAGCTGATCGATGGGTGCACACAGGAGGAAGTGCGACTGGTGCGGCAGCGGCACGCCCATCGTCCGCGACATGGAGCCCGTCAACGCCGACTATCAGTACTGGTGCGAGGAATGCGCGCGGGCACTGATCATAAAAGGCGACCCGATCGAGACGTACCGCGAACTGGAGGGTGAGCCGATCTACGGCCGGCTCCTCGAAGAGCACTGCACACTCAAGCGTTTCTACTCGTTCGTGACCGCTTGAGCGTCTCGCAACCGGCAGTGCCCCTGTGGCGGCCGCCAGGACGAGTCGGCGACCCGCCGGGGTCCTGAGCGTGCGGCAGGCGGGCCAGGGCCCCGTGCAGGGCCTGTACGGGGCTGGGTGGCCGCCGTCGGCAGGGGTGCGAACGGCGGGTGAGTGGTGGGTGGTTCGGAATCCGACATCAACTCCCAAATCAACCCACAATCCGCACCCGACGGAAACGATTTGGTGGTGCGCGCGGGGGACCGGTAATGTTGGCGTCGTCGCCAGGGAGACCGGGCGGACAACACAGCAAGGGGCTATAGCTCAGTTGGTAGAGCGCCTGCATGGCATGCAGGAGGTCAGGAGTTCAATTCTCCTTAGCTCCACAGACAAGACCCCGTCCAAGTGGACGGGGTCTTCGCGTTGTTGGCGACGCGAGCGACAGTGACGGAGAAGAGGCAGGAATAGAGGCAAGGGATAGAGGCCAGGGATAGAGACAGGAAGGGCGGGTCACCCCACTCGGGGTGACCCGCCCTTCGGCGTGCTTCAGCGACCGCTGCCCAGGGCCCGGCGGCCGCGGCCCTGGGAGAGGACCGGGAGGTTGCGGGACGGGGCGGAGGCGCGGTTGTCCTCCTCGAGGCGCAGGGCGAGCGCGGGGCAGCGGCGCACCGCGCGGAGGGCCTTGGCCTCGGCGTACTGGGGGACCTTCGCCTGGGCGACGGTGGGGAAGCCGTCGGCGCCGAGTTGGAAGACCTCGGGGAGGATGTCGGCGCACAGGCCGTGGCCCCGGCACAGGGTCCAGTCGACGAAGATCTTCTGACGGCTGCCGGTCTCCTCCTCGGCCGCGCTGCCCGGGATGCCGGTCGGCATCCTGCCGCCCTCGAAGAGCGGCAGCACCCCTTCGACGGGGCGCCCGCAGCCGTTGCCGAGGACGTGCGCGGCGAGGTCGTCCGTGAACGCCTTGACGGTCGATTCCAGGAACATCGCGGAGCCGTCCGGGTGCGAGCACGCGCCGCGGCGCTTGACGTTCTTCGCGACCTGCTTGAGGGCCTCCAGGGCGGCCGGACCGCCGCCGTTGAGGATGTCCTCCATACCGCGCGCGGCGGCCGGCAGGCCGAGGTAGCAGGGACCGCACTGTCCCGCGCTCTCCTCGGCGAGCCACTTGGCGACCTGCAGCGACTCGCCGAGCGGGCAGGTGTCCTGGCTGATCGGCAGGATCGCGCCCGCGCCGAGCGCACCGCCCACCGCGTCCAGCGAGTTGCGCGAGACGACCGCCTCGTTGACCGTCGCCGCGTCGATCCACTTGCCGTGGTAGCCGCCGGTCAGCACGCCCTGCGGGACCGGCGGCGCCCCGGCGAGTTGCAGGATGTAGCGCAGCGGCACGCCGGTGGGCGCTTCGATCACCATGGGGCGGGCGACCGCGCCGGACACAGTGAGCATGACGGTGCCCGGCTCGTCGTACAGGCCGGTGTTGCCGTACCGCTCGGAGCCGATGCGGGCGCCGATGGCGAGCTGCGCGAAGGTCTCGGCGTTGGAGAGCAGGGTCGGCGCGCCGCCGACACCGCTCTTGGACGCACTGGTCTTGCGGCCCGGCGGGATGGGCGGGCCGCCGTCGATGGAGCGGATCAGCGAGCCGGCGGCACCGGTGACCATGCGGACCGGGTTGCGCTGCACGCTCGCGCGGATGGCGGCGCCGCGCCGGTTGCTCAGCCCGCGCTCGGCGAGGGCCGCCTCCATCGATCGCTCGGTGGATTCACGTGTCACCCCGATGACGAGCTGACGGGCGCCCAGGGCCTCGGCGACCAGGAGGGCGCCGTCCAGGATGAGGTGCGGGGCACGGTTGATCAGCACCGTGTCCTTGCGGCAGGCGGGTTCGTCCTCACTGCCGTTGACGACCACTACGGGCCGGATGCCGCGCTTGATCGCCGACTCGGCGACCGACCGCAGCTTCTTGTGGAACGGGAAGCCCGCGCCGCCCCTGCCCTTCAGGTTGATCCGCTCGGACAGCTGGGCGAGTTGTTCGCCGCCCATCGGTTCGAGCGGACCGTGCACCTTCAGGTGCATGGGGAGGTCGAGTCTCTCGACGAGGTCGAAGCCCGAGGTGAGCTGGGGGAGCCCCACCACACGGACTTCGGGGACGTCGGGAAGGGCCTCGTTCACTTAAATCCTCCGGAAGGCGCGTTCCAGGGTTCGCCTGAGCTCGGCGGCGGGTCGTAGTCGTAGCCGGGCAGCGTTTCAGTGGCGGGACCGCTGTTGTACGTGTCGTTCGGGTTGTACGTGCCGTAGGGGGCGTTCGTCTCAGCCGTTCCGTAGGAAGTTTCGGAAGCGCCCGTGTTGTACGTCTCGCCCTGGTAGGTCTGGCCCGGGTACGCCTGGCCCTGATACGACTGCCCGCCCAACGGCTGTCCGGCGAAGGTGTCCTGCATGGGGTCGTACGACGACGGGGGTGCCTCGCCGACCGGCGGCGGGGAGGGGGCCGGCCAGCGCGTGCCCGTGCCGGCGCCGTCGTCCATACGGGGCATGGCCTGCGTGGGCTGCATGTCCAACGGCGGCTGCTGCTGGGTCAGATAGGGCGCCGTTGGTTCCGGGGAGCGCGGGGTCATCGACACCGCGCGGTACGCGGCCGCGAAGCCGGGGCCGCTGTCGGCGGAGGCGGCCGCCGCGCGCTGCGGGGGCACCAGCGGGTCGCCGAGCGGGGGGTTCTGGCCCTGCCCGCCGCCGAAGCCGGGGAGCGGGAACTGCCCGGTGTCGCGCATCTGGTCGCGCCGGCCACCCTCGCGCCGGCCGCCGGGCTCCTCGAAGCCCTGCAGGGCCGAACGGGACTTCACGAGTTCGTCGACCTCGGGGGGCCGCTGGCCGTCGGTGCCCAGGATGGCGGCGATGCGCTCGACCACCTGGCGCTTGACCTCGCGCGGCGCGGCGCGCAGCAACAGGGCGGCGGCGACGGCGACCAGGCCGGCGGAGTAGAGGATCACGAAGACCGGCTTCGCTTCGCGACCCGCGTAGAGTCCGTGCACCAGCGCGAAACACCAGGCCGGGTAGGCCATCATGTGCATCGCGCGCCAGCGTGCCGCGACCGGCGCCGGGGACGCGAAGTTGCTGCGCAGCGCGCCGGTGATGGCGACGAAGACCATCATGGCCCCGGCGGTCGCGCCGAAACCGATGAGCGCTCCCGTGCCCGTCACGCCGAGGGCGAAGGGGAAGAGGGCGATCGCGGAGACGTGGTTCAGCGCCAGCTTGACCGAGACGTGCAGCACGAGGAACGCGACCGAGGCGATGGCGGTCGTCCGGTGGACGGCCTGGCCGATGATCCGCTGGCGCACGGTGAGCAGGGTCCGGTCCTGGGCGACGAGCCCCCAGAGTACTGAGCAGGTCAGTGAGACGAGCGCGAGAACGCCCGCTCCGAAGTCGAGGAACTCCCGGTACGCGTCACCTCCGACCAGCACACTTACGGGTATCAGCAGCAGAGCGGCAGCCGTGGCTATCCCGTAGGCCGAGCGGCCTGTCTGGGGTAGCGAGCTGTTACTGCGACGAGGGTTCATGGGGGCAACTCCGAACAGTTTCGGGAAAGCGGTCCCGTCGTCGAACTGTAAGTGGTGCCAAACCGAGCGGTACGAGGTTTCAGTTATTGCGTTGTTATCAAGGGCCAATCTCACATCTGTGATGCCCCTTAATGGTTGTTACGCGGAGTAAGTTTTGAATAAAGTTCAACTTTTTTGGCCGGATCCCGTGGCTGACACACCGCTGGTTCCTGTCCATCGGCGGGCCGGAACGCCGTCGCGGCGGCTATGGGGCTGCGGTACCCTGAGCCCATGCGTGCCGTACGCCTTCTGCTTAGCGAGCCGCGCTGATCAGTCCCGACCGCCGATGAACGGCGTGGTCGGAATCGGCGCGGCGTCCCCTCCTGTGCGAGGGGATTTTTCGTTTCCTGGACGAACAGCCCGCTGGCAGAGACGATCGATGGAGCTTTGAGGATCATGAGCGAGACGAACCCCGCGGCCACAGGTATGTCGGTGGATGCCGCGCCGCACCGCTACACGGCCGCCGTCGCGGCCGAGATCGAGGCACGCTGGCAGGACTTCTGGGACGTCGAGGGCACCTACGCCGCGCTGAACCCGAGCGGCGACCTGGCGGGCGACGCCGAGTCGGCCGCCAGGCCCAAGAAGTTCATCATGGACATGTTCCCGTACCCGTCCGGCGCGGGCCTGCACGTCGGCCACCCCCTGGGGTACATCGCCACCGACGTCTTCGCCCGCTACCAGCGGATGACCGGCCACAACGTCCTGCACACCCTGGGCTTCGACGCCTTCGGCCTGCCCGCCGAGCAGCACGCCGTGGCCACCGGCGAGCACCCCCGGATCACCACCGAAGCGGCCATCAGCAACATGAAGTCCCAGCTGCGCCGGCTGGGCCTGGGCCACGACAAGCGCCGGTCGTTCGCCACGATCGACCCGGACTACTACAAGTGGACCCAGTGGATCTTCCTGCAGATCTTCAACTCCTGGTACGACGACGAGGCGAAGAAGGCCCGCCCGGTCGCCGAGCTGGTCGCCCAGTTCGAATCCGGTGAGCGCGCGCTGCCGGGCGGCGGCTCCTGGAGCGCGCTGAGCGCCGCCGAACGCGCCGACGTGCTGGGCGAGTACCGCCTGGCGTACGCCTCCGACGCGCCGGTCAACTGGTGTCCCGGCCTGGGCACCGTGCTGGCCAACGAGGAGGTCACCGCCGACGGCCGCTCCGAGCGCGGCAACTTCCCCGTCTTCAAGGCCAAGCTGCGCCAGTGGAACATGCGCATCACCGCGTACGCCGACCGTCTGCTGGACGACCTGGACGAGCTGGACTGGCCCGAGGCCATCAAGCTGCAGCAGCGCAACTGGATCGGCCGTTCCGAGGGCGCCCGCGTCGATTTCCCCATCGACGGCGAGAACATCACGGTCTTCACCACCCGCCCCGACACCCTGTTCGGCGCGACCTACATGGTCCTGGCCCCCGAGCATCCGCTGGTCGACAAGTTCACCCCGGGCGCCTGGCCCGAGGGTGCCCGCGACGTGTGGACCGGCGGTCACGCGACCCCGGCCGACGCCGTCACCGCCTACCGCGCGCAGGCCGCCTCGAAGTCCGACGTCGAGCGTCAGGCCGAGGCCAAGGACAAGACCGGTGTCTTCATCGGCTCGTACGCGACCAACCCGGTCAACGGCGAGAAGATCCCGGTCTTCATCGCCGACTACGTCCTGATGGGCTACGGCACCGGCGCGATCATGGCCGTCCCGGCGGGCGACCAGCGCGACTTCGAGTTCGCGCGCGCCTTCGAACTGCCGATCACCTGCATCGTCGAGCCGACCGACGGCCGCGGCACGGACACCTCCACCTGGGAGGACGCCTTCGGGTCGTACGACGCGAAGATCATCAACTCCACCGGTGACGGTGTGTCCCTGGACGGCCTGGGCGTCGTCGAGGCCAAGGCGCGCATCACCGAGTGGCTGGCGCGCAAGGGCATCGGCGAGGGCACGGTCAACTTCCGGCTGCGCGACTGGCTGTTCAGCCGCCAGCGCTACTGGGGCGAGCCCTTCCCGATCGTCTACGACGAGGACGGCGTCGCCCACCCGCTGCCCGAGTCGATGCTGCCGCTGGAGCTGCCCGAGGTCGAGGACTACTCGCCGCGCACCTTCGAGCCGGACGACGCCGACACCCGGCCCGAGACGCCGCTGTCGCGGAACGAGGAGTGGGTGAACGTCACGCTGGACCTGGGCGACGGCCGCGGCCCACGCACGTACCGCCGTGAGACCAACACCATGCCCAACTGGGCCGGTTCCTGCTGGTACGAGCTGCGCTACCTGGACCCGCACAACTCCGAGAAGCTGGTCGACCCGGAGATCGAGCGGTACTGGATGGGGCCGCGCGAGGGCCGGCCGCACGGCGGTGTCGACCTGTACGTCGGCGGCGCCGAGCACGCCGTGCTGCACCTGCTGTACGCCCGCTTCTGGTCCAAGGTCCTGTTCGACCTGGGCCACGTCTCCTCGGCCGAGCCGTTCCACAAGCTGTTCAACCAGGGCATGATCCAGGCCTTCGTCTACCGCGACAGCCGTGGCTTCGCGGTGCCGGCCGTCGAGGTGGAGGAGCGCGACGACGCGTACTACTACCAGGGCGAGAAGGTCAGCCGTGTGCTGGGCAAGATGGGCAAGTCCCTGAAGAACGCGGTCACTCCGGAGTCCATCTGCGCGGAGTTCGGCGCGGACACGCTGCGGCTGTACGAGATGGCGATGGGCCCGCTGGACGTCTCCCGGCCGTGGGACACGCGCGCGGTGGTGGGTCAGTTCCGGCTGCTGCAGCGGCTGTGGCGCAACGTCGTCGACGAGGCCACCGGTGAGGTGACCGTGGTGGACGCCGAGCCCGGCGAGGACACCCTGCGGGCGCTGCACAAGGCCATCGACGGCGTACGCCAGGACCTGGCGGGCCTGCGGTTCAACACCGCGATCGCCAAGGTCACCGAGCTGAACAACCACCTGACCAAGGTGGGCGGCCCGGTGTCCCGCTCCGTCGCCGAGGCCCTGGTCCTGCTGGTCGCGCCGCTGGCCCCGCACATCGCCGAGGAGCTGTGGCGCAAGCTGGGGCATGTGGATTCGGTCGTGCATCAGGACTTCCCCGTCGCCGACCCCGCGTACGTCGTCGACGAGGCCGTCACCTGCGTCGTCCAGATCAAGGGCAAGGTCAAGGCCCGCCTGGAGGTGTCGCCGGCCATCTCCGAGGAGGAGCTGGAGAAGGTGGCCCTGGGTGACGAGAAGGTGGTCGCCGCGCTGGCCGGGGCGCCGATCCGGAAGGTGATCGTGCGGGCGCCGAAGCTGGTGAACATCGTCACGTGAGCGAAAGCGGGCGACGCGGCCCGAGGTAGCTGTCGGTAGTCGTTCGGCTGCCGACAGGAAGCGGTTCGGGGTCGTCCCCTACGGGCAGGTTCCGGGTTCGGATGGAACTCGGGACCTGTCTGTTGCGTTTACCGTTGAAGAGCGCCGCGGCACATGTCGTGCCGGTCGGAGAAGGAGGAGCGCGTCGTGGAAGTCATCGCAGTCCTCGCCCTGCTCTTCGTGCTGTTCGTGGTGCTGGGCGCGTACGCCACGGTGAAGGCGGTCGGCGCGGCCAAGCGCGGCGTGGACCGTACGATCACGCAGGCCAAGCGGACCGTCGAGGACACCACCCTGCGCGCCAGAAGCCTGGCCCAGCCGGGCCCGGTCGGGCAACTGGCCGACCTGCGGCTGAAGTTGCGCACGTCGATGCGGGCCACGCAGGAGGCGTTGCAGGCGGGCGTGGGCGAGGACGAGTCCCTGAAGGAGTCCCTGGCCCTCTTCGAGCAGCTCAGCAAGCACGGCCGGGAACTGGACGACGAGCTTCGGCGCCTGGAGCCCGAGCCGGACCGGAGCAAGCTGGCCCAGCGGCTGCCCGCGCTGCGCGAGCGTACGGAGCGGATCATCAAGTCCGCCGACTCACTGCGCTGGGCGGCGCACGACCGGGCCCGCAAGTTCGCGGAGGACGACCTGGACACGCTCAGCGCGCAGATTGACGTCGAGGCGGGCGCGCTGCGGCACTGGACGACGGAACCCACCTCGGTGTGGCCCGAAGCGCCCAAGGCCGAGCCAACGCCGGTCTGGCCCGAGGCGTCGAAGCCCGAGACCAGCGCCTCCACGGGGCAGACCTGGCAGGAGACCTCCGAGTCCCGCGGAGCCGATCCCCGCAGCGGTGAGTCCCGCAGCGGTGAGTCCCCCAGTGGTGAGGAGCCGCCCAAGCCCGCGATCGCCCCGCCGAGGGCGCGGCCGACGTACCCGTGGCAGAAGAAGCCCCGTCCGGAGAGCACGACTTGAGCCGGTCTGCTCGGCAGGCTCGGTCGGCCCGCTCTGTACGCTCGCAGGTGAGAGGGGCCGGGCTGCCGTCGGCGGGGCTTGGCGGGTAACCTCCAGCTCATGTCCCGCCATGTCGCGATCGTCACCGATTCAACGGCCTACCTGCCGCCGCCGGCGATGGAGCGTCACGGCATCATCGCGGTGCCGTTGACCGTGGTCCTCGGCGACCAGGCGCTCGAGGAAGGTACCGAGATCTCGGCGCGGTCCCTGGCCCAGGCACTGCAGAAGCGACGGTCCGTCACCACCTCCCGCCCCAGCCCCGAACTGTTCGCGGAGACCTACCGCAGGGTCGCGGAATCGGGCGCCACGGGCATCGTCTCCCTCCACCTCTCCGCCGAGTTCTCGGGCACGTACGACGCCGCCGTGCTCGCGGCGCGCGAGGCACCCGTGCCGGTGCGCGTGGTGGACACCGGGATGGTCGCGATGGCCCTCGGGTTCTGCGCCCTGGCCGCCGCCGAGTCCGCGGAGGCGGGCGGCACGGTGGACGAGGCCGTCACGGCCGCCGAGAAGCGGGCCGCGGGGACGTCCGCCTTCTTCTACGTCGACACCCTGGACTATCTCCGCCGGGGCGGACGGATCGGCGCCGCGCAGGCGCTGTTCGGTTCCGCGCTGGCGGTCAAGCCGCTGCTGCAGCTGGACGGCGGCCGCATCGAGATGCTGGAGAAGGTGCGTACGGCGTCCAAGGCGATCGCCCGCCTGGAGGAGATCGTCGCCGAGCGGGCGGGCGGAGCGCCGGTCGACATCGCCGTCCATCACCTCGCCGCGCCCGAGCGGGCCTCGGCGCTCGCGGAGCGGCTGCGGGAACGGGTGCCCGGGCTGGCCGATCTGCATGTGAGCGAGGTCGGGGCGGTCATCGGGGCACATACGGGGCCTGGGTTGTTGGGGGCGGTTGTCTCTCCTCGGTGAGGGGCGGGGCAGGGGTACTGCTGGGGCTGGGGCCGTTCGGTTGGAGTGGTGGCCGTCGCTCGTGTGGGTGACGGAGTTATCCACAACTGGGTAGTAATCCACGGGAATCGAGCAAGATCATCGCGAGTGGGCGAGCTTGCCCGATCCTCGTCGCATGGCACTTCGATCACGTTCACGTACGGCGACAGTCACCAGCGGCCCGGGCCGGGGCCCGTCCTCGGACGGGCGCGCCCGACACCGCTCTCGACAGCCGAGGGGCAGGGCGGGCCGTCGCCGGGCATCGGCGGAGACGCTCCGCCTGCGCGCGGAGGCGTTGTTCCCCGAAAGGGCCGGGGAGCCCCGGGAGTTGGGGCACGGGCCCCCGGGAGCACCCAGAGGGAGGACTGGGGTCGGGGTCGGCGTGGCCTGGGCGGAGGGATCTGCGGGTTCCGGTGCTCCGGTAGCGGAGGGGGCCGTGACTTCCGGTGCTCTTGCCGCCGAAGGGGTCGTGGGCTCCGGTGCTCCAGCCATGGACGGTGGCGTGGATGAGTTCGGGGGTCGGGCCGACGATGACGTCCCGTGCGAGGCCGCTGCGCGTGGGAGAGGCCTCGGCGGCGGTGGTGCTGTCGACAGCCGTGCCGTCGTCCACGGTGTTCCCTCCGGTGCCGCTGTCACCGACCGGGCCGCATCCGGTCGTGATGTCGACGACAGCTCTGTCGATCGCGATGCGAGGGGTGCGTGGCGGGAGCGTGTGGGGCCGGCTGTGCGGGAGCGGTTGCCGCTGTGGTTGCAGGTGCGGTGCGGCATCGAGCGGAAGAGCGTGGTCGCACTGAGCGTGGTGCTGGTCGTCGCGGCGGTCTTCGCGGCACAGCACTTCTGGGCGGGCCGGACCCAGCCGGTGAGTGCACCCGAGGTGGTGCGGGCGGGTGCCCCAGGGGCTTCGGGGGGTCCGGCGGCCTCGTTCGGTGAGCTCGGGGACGGCCAGGTGGCGGCGCCGGGCGCCTCGGCCGGAGCAGTGGCTCCCACGGTCGGGCCCTCGATCGTGGTGGACGTCGGCGGGAAGGTGCGCAGACCGGGGATCCAACGGCTGCCGGCCGGCTCCCGCGTCGCCGACGCGTTGCGGGCGGCGGGCGGTGTGAGGCCGGGTGCGAACACCGACGGGCTCAACCGCGCCCGACTCCTCGTGGACGGCGAACAGGTCCTGGTCGGCAGTCCGGCGCCGGTGTCCGGGCCGGGCGAGGTGCCGGGGGCGGGCGGCGGCGGTGGGGCCGGGACCGGCGGAGCCGTCACGGGAGCGGCGCCCGCGGCCCCTGTCTCCCTCAACACGGCCACCGCCGACCAGTTGGACACGCTGCCCGGCGTCGGCCCCGTCCTCGCTCAGCACATCATCGACTACCGCACGCAACACGGCGGCTTCCGCTCCGTCGACGAACTGCGCGAGGTGAACGGGATCGGCGACCGGCGATTCGCAGACCTGCGGAACCTGGTACGGCCATGAAGGCGAGGGAAGAGGGGGCGTCGGCGGCGGCTGGGGTGCGGGGTGCTCCGCCGCGGTCCGCCGTGCACGCGGCCTCCGGCACCCGGCTCGGCGACGCGCACCCCAGGCAGGAGGGGCCGACGGATCTGCGTCTCGTGCCACCGGCGCTGGCCGCGTGGGCGACGGCGGCGCTGATGGTGCACGCCTCGCCCGGGTGGGTCACGGGAGTGGTCGTGGTCTGTCTGGTCGTGGGCGTGGCCCTGCTCGTTCCTTGGCAGGGGCAGGGGCAGGGGCAGGGGCAGGGGCAGGGGCAGGGGCAGCGGCAGGGGCGAAGGCGGGCGCGGCGTGGGGCCGGGGCCTGGACGAAGGTGTCCGTCGCCGCTGTGCTGCTGTGCGCCGGAGCGGCTGCCGCTTCCGCCGGGCTGCATGGGGCGGATCTGAGGCGGGGGCCCGTCCCCGCCCTGGCCGAGCAGTACGCCCGTGTGACCGCGGATGCTGAGCTGACGTCCGACCCGCGCCTCACCCGCCCCCGGATCAAGGGCAACCACGCGGCCCCGGCCGCCGTGCTCCTCCAGGCCGAGGTACGACGCGTGCGGAGCCCCGACGGCACGGTCGTGGACACGCGGACACCGGTGTTGGTCATCGTCGATGTGGAGGGGCGGCCCTACGTCGGTGCGGGCCGGGCCGCAGGTGACGGCGGGGGCGTCGGCCCGGACTCGGATGTTGGCCGAGCGGGCGTCGGCCCGGGCTCGGGTGACGGTGGGGGTGAAGGTGGGCGTGACGGTGGGGGGCGAGGTCCTGGTGGTCGTTCGTCCTGGCTTTCGCTTCTGCCGTCCACGCGGGTGCGGGTGGTGGCCCAGGTCGTGCCGGCCATGGTCGGGGGAGACCGGGTGGCGGCCGTGCTGCGGGTGCGGGGCGGTGGGGCGCCGGACGTGGTGGAGGAGCCGAGTGCGGTGCAGCGGCTCGCGGGGCGGTTGCGTGCGGGGCTGCGGGAGGCGACCGACGGGCTGGACGCGGACGCGCGGGCGTTGTTGCCGGGGTTCGTCGTGGGGGACACCTCGCGGGTCCCCGCCGAGTTGGACGAGGCGTTCAAGGCGACCGACCTCACGCACCTGCTCGCTGTCAGCGGGGCCAACTTCACGATCTTGTTAGCCCTGTTCATCGGGCCGCCGGGGCTGGCGCAGCGGGCCGAGCGACGAGGGCTCGCGCCCCGGCTCGGGATTCCGTTGCGGGCGACCGCGCTGGCCGGCGGTGCGCTGACGCTCGGTTTCGTGATCGTGTGCAGGCCGGACCCGAGCGTGGTGCGGGCCGCGGCCTGCGGTTCGATCGCGCTGCTGGCCATCGCGACGGGACGCCGCAGGTCCCTCATCCCCGCGCTGGCGACGGCGGTCCTGCTGCTGGTGCTGTACGACCCCTGGCTGGCCCGCAGTTACGGCTTCCTGCTGTCCGTCCTCGCGACCGGAGCCCTGCTCACCCTCGCGCCGCGCTGGAGTGCGGCGCTTCAGCGGCGCCGGGTGCCACCGCGTCCGGCCGAGGCGCTGGCGGCGGCAGGAGCCGCGCAGGCGGTGTGCGCGCCGGTCGTCGCCGTGCTGTCGGCCAAGGTGAGCCTGGTGGCGGTGCCGTGCAATCTGCTGGCGGAGTTCGCGGTGGCCCCTGCGACGGTGCTGGGGTTCGCCACGCTGGCGACGGCTCCGGTGGCGATGCCCGTGGCCGAGTGCCTCGCTTGGTGCGCGAGTTGGCCCGCCGGCTGGATTGCGGACATCGCCCGCACCGGGGCATCGCTGCCCGGCGCGGGAGTGGACTGGCCGGGCAGTTGGACCGGCGCGCTGCTGCTCGCCCTGGTCACCGTGGTCCTCGTCCTCATCGGGCGGCGGATCGTCAGCCACCCATGGCTGGCGGGGGTCTGCCTGGTGGCGTTTTTGCTGGTCGTGGTGCAGCCACCGCCTCTGACGAGGGTGATCACGGGGTGGCCGCCGTCGGGCTGGCGATTCGTGATGTGCGATGTGGGGCAAGGCGATGCGACCGTCCTCGCGGCGGGCGACGGCGCGGGGGTGGTCGTGGACGCCGGTCCCGATCCTGTGCTGGTCGACCGCTGTCTGACGACGCTGGGCATCACCAGGATCCCGCTGGTCGTGCTCACCCACTTCCATGCCGACCATGTGGTGGGGCTGCCGGGAGTGCTGCGGGGACGTTCGGTGGGGGCGATCGCGGCGACGGGGTTCGAGGAGCCCGCGGACCAGGCCGAGTTCGTGCGCAGGGAGGCGGCGGCCCGGCGGATTCCGCTGACGCGGGCCGTGGCCGGGGAGGAGCGGCGCACAGGGAGCCTCACGTGGCGGGTGCTGTGGCCGCCGGGCGACGCCGCCGCACCGGACGGGCCGAACGATGCCAGCGTGACCATGCTCGTCCGCTCGGCCGGACTGACCCTGCTGCTCCTCGGCGACCTGGAACCTCCCGGACAGCGGGAACTGGCGAGATCCCCGGAGGCCGCGGCGCTCGGAGCCGTGGACGTGGTGAAGGTCGCCCACCACGGTTCGGCCTACCAGGATCCGGGCCTGATACGCGCGATGGCCCCACGGCTGGCGCTCATCTCGGTGGGCGCGGACAACCCTTACGGTCACCCGGCCCCCAGTACGGTCGCGGCGCTGCGGGCCGGGGGCGCCACGGTGCTGCGTACGGACGAGGACGGCGCGATCGCCGTCGCGGGTACAGCGAAGGAGTTGCTCGTGGCGAGAGACTGACGTCATGGATACCGCAGAGCTTGACGCCTACCTTCGCCGTCTCGGAGCCGAGCAGCCGGCCTGGCCCACCATCGACGTACTGCGTGAACTGCACCTGCGTCATCTGCGGACGGTGCCGTTCGAGAACCTGTCGATCCATCTCGGAGAGGAGATCGTCCTGGAGGAGAAGCGGCTGCTGGACAAGGTGGTCGGGGAGCGCAGGGGCGGCTTCTGCTTCGAACTGAACGGGTTGTTCGGGGCGTTGCTCGCGGAGCTCGGGTTCGATGTGACGCTGCTCGCGGCGCGGGTCTACGGCGAGGAGGGGCGGCTAGGCATCCCGTACGACCATCTCGCGCTGCGGGTGCGGACGGTGGACGGGGGCGACTGGCTGGCCGATGTCGGGTTCGGGGCGAACAGTCACTATCCGCTGGAGTTCGAGGGCCGGGGTGAGCAGGTGGATCCGGGCGGCACGTTCCGGGTGGCCGAGCCGGACCGGGAGAGCGGGGGGCGGGAGTTCGGGGACCTGGACGTGTTCCGGGACGGCAAGCCCCAGTACCGGCTGGAGGCGCGGCCGAGAGTGCTCGGGGACTTCGTGGCCGGGGCCTGGTGGCACAGCACCTCACCGGCCTCCCATTTCACCCAGTCCCTCGTCTGCTCCCGGGTCGCCGAGGGCGGCGGACGCCTCACCCTCAGCGGCCGCACGCTCACGGTCACCTCGGCGGAGGGCGACCGGGAGGTGACCGAACTGACGACGGACGGGGAGGTGCTGGCGGTGTACCGGGAGCGGTTCGGGATGGAGTTGGGCCGGGTGCCGGAGATGGGGGAGGGGCGCGGGGTGCGTTAGGGGGTGGGGGAGGAGAGCGGGACGTGTCAGGGGACAGGGGCGGGGTGTGGGATGCGTTGAAGGGGACGGAGGTGGGGTGCGCGTGGCGGAAAATGGGGGCGTGAGTGATGTGAGACATGTGCTGGTGCTGCCCGATCGTGACGCGGCGGAGGCGGCGGCGGAGGCGCTCGGGGAGCGGTTCGGGCTGGACGAGGAGCCGCAGCTGGTGCGGGACGCGCTGGCCGGGGAGGACGACGCCGAGGACGCACAGTGGTTGTTGGTGCTGCGGGACGAGCGGGGGCGGCTTGATCCGGTGGCGTTGGACGAGTTCGCGGGGGAGTGGGAGGGGTGGCGGGAGGAGCCGTGACGCTCCGCCGGTGAGCGCCGGGTGACTGCGGGGCGGCGCGTCGGTTCGTCGGCCGCGGGTCGGTGGGGGTTGCTCGCGGCCGCGCTGCGGAGCCGCACATGTCACAGTCCCGCGCCCCGTCCGGAGCGCGGCTGCCGTGCGGGGCGGCGCGTCGGTTCGTCGGCCGCGGGTCGGTGGGGGTGGCTCGCGGCCGCGCTGCGGAGCCGCACATGTCACAGTCCCGCGCCCCGTCCGGAGCGCGGCTGCCGTGCGGGACGGGTTGTCAGTGGCCCGTGGGATGCTGTGTGGGATGGCCAAGAAGACTGCGAATGATGATCCTCTCGCCCCCGTGACGCTTGCCGTGGGGCAGGAGGAGTTGCTGCTCGATCGTGCGGTCCAGGTGGTGGTGGCCGCCGCGAAGGTCGCCGACGCCGACACGGACGTACGGGATCTGTCCTCGGACCAGTTGCAGCCCGGCACGCTCGCCGAGTTGACGAGTCCGTCGCTCTTCGCGGAGCGGAAGGTCGTGGTCGTACGCAATGCGCATGATCTGTCGGCCGACACGATCAAGGACGTGAAGGCGTATCTGGGGGCTCCCGCCGAGGAGATCACCCTGGTGCTGCTGCACGCGGGCGGCGCCAAGGGGAAGGCGCTGCTGGACGCGGCGCGCAAGGTGGGGGCGCGGGAGGTGGCGTGCCCCAAGATGACGAAGCCGGGGGATCGGCTGGCGTTCGTGCGGGGGGAGTTCCGGACACTCGGGCGGTCCGCCACGCCCGAGGCGTGCCAGGCGCTCGTCGACGCGATCGGGAGTGATCTGCGGGAGTTGGCGGCCGCGGCGTCGCAGTTGGTCGCGGATGTCGAGGGGACGATCGACGAGGCCGTGGTCGGGCGGTACTACACCGGGCGGGCCGAGGCGTCGAGCTTCGAGGTGGCCGATCGGGCCGTCGAGGGGCGGGCGGCGGAGGCGTTGGAGGCGCTCAGGTGGTCGCTGGCGACGGGGGTGGCGCCGGTGTTGATCACCAGTGCGTTGGCTCAGGGGGTGCGGGCGATCGGGAAGCTGTCGTCGGCGCGGGGTGGGCGGCCGGCGGATCTCGCGCGGGAGTTGGGGATGCCGCCGTGGAAGATCGATCGGGTGCGGCAGCAGATGCGGGGGTGGACGCCGGATGGGGTGGCCGTTGCGTTGCGGGCGGTGGCTGAGGCGGATGCGGGGGTGAAGGGTGGGGGGGATGATCCCGGGTACGCGTTGGAGAAGGCGGTTGTGGTGATTGCGCGGGCTGCGCGGTCGCGTCGAGGCTGAGTTTTCTCGCCCACGGCGCCCCTACCCGTCGCTCCCCCACTCTCGGCTCCGCTCGAGCGGGGGGACCCCCATCCAGGGGCGCTGCCCCTTCGACCCCGGGAGGGGGGAGGGGTGCTGTGTGTGGGTACGTGCGGGAGCGGCGGGGCTTGTCGCGCAGTTCCCCGCGCCCCTAAAAGCATGCGGCTCCCGAGCCCCTGAAGGCAGCGAAGCTTCCCGTGCCCCTGAAAAAAACCGCCGCTTCCCGAGCTCCTGAAGGCGCCGCAGTTCCCTGTGCCCCTGGCACCGAAGCTTGCCGAGCCCCTGAAAAAAACCGCCGCTTCCCGAGCTCCTGAAGGCGCCGAGGCTTCCCGTGCCCCTGAAAACATCCAGTTCACCGTGGTCTGAAAGCGCGAAGCTGATCCCATGCCGAAAGCCCCGCTCTCCATCCCTGGGGAAGGGGTGGAGGGCGGGGCCTTGGTTCAAGCTTGTGGACCTGTACCCGCGTGGCGAACGCAGGCCGCGTACGGGTCCGGGGTGCCGGGTGGGAGCGGATGAGAGAGGGCCCGCTCTGGTCCAGCCGGCGGTCAGATCAAAGGTGGAGCTCAGCCCTTGAGGGCAGAGACCTTGGAAGCAAGCGCCGACTTCTTGTTGGCGGCCTGGTTCTTGTGGATGACGCCCTTCGAGACGGCCTTGTCGAGCTGACGCGCGGCAGCGCGCTGGTACTCGGTGGCCTTCTCGGCGTCACCCGCGGCAGCGGCCTCACGGGCCTTGCGGATTGCGGTCTTGAGCGACGACTTGACGGCCTTGTTGCGAAGGCGCGCCTTCTCGTTGGTCTTGTTCCGCTTGATCTGGGACTTGATGTTCGCCACGAATGAGCCTTTTCAGCTACAGGTGCGCGAGGACATGGAGGTCATGCAGGACACGCCGTGCATGCCTCGGACACCGTTTGATTTTCTTGGGCTGTGCCTCCTGCTGAGAGGGCATGAGACACAGCCGCCCACGCTACCAGCAGCCCACGGGTCGGCCCAAACCGGTCGCAGTTCTCCGCCCGTGGGACCATGGTGCCTACGTACAAGACCCGCTAGATCCGACCCGAGACCGCAGACGGCTGCGGACACCTCAAGAATCAGGACCCTGCGTGCCCGCGATCCCTAGCCATGTGCCCGAGCCGAGCCGTACCGACCCGGCTCTGATCCGCAACTTCTGCATCATCGCGCACATCGACCACGGCAAGTCCACGCTCGCCGACCGGATGCTCCAGCTGACCGGGGTGGTCGATCAGCGGCAGATGCGTGCTCAGTACCTCGACCGCATGGACATCGAGCGCGAGCGCGGCATCACGATCAAGTCCCAGGCGGTCCGACTGCCCTGGGCCCCGACCGAGGACCCGGGCAACACGCACATCCTCAACATGATCGACACCCCCGGGCACGTGGACTTCACGTACGAGGTGTCCCGGTCGCTGGCGGCCTGTGAGGGGACGGTCCTCCTCGTCGACGCGGCCCAGGGCATCGAGGCCCAGACCCTCGCCAACCTCTACCTGGCGATGGAGAACGACCTCAAGATCATCCCCGTACTGAACAAGATCGACCTGCCGGCCGCCCAGCCGGAGAAGTTCTCCGAGGAGCTCGCCAACCTCATCGGCTGCGATCCCGAGGACGTCCTCAAGGTCTCCGCCAAGACCGGTCTGGGCGTCGAGGCGCTGCTGGACCGGGTCGTCGCCGAGGTCCCGGCCCCGGTCGGAGTCCAGGACGCCCCCGCGCGCGCCATGATCTTCGACTCGGTGTACGACTCCTATCGCGGTGTCGTGACGTACGTCCGTGTCATCGACGGTCAGCTCAACAAGCGCGAGCGGATCCGCATGATGTCCACCGGCGCAACCCACGAGCTGCTGGAGATCGGCGTCTCGGCCCCCGAGATGAAGGCGGCCGACGGCCTCGGTGTCGGTGAGGTCGGCTATCTGATCACCGGCGTGAAGGACGTCCGCCAGTCCAAGGTCGGTGACACGATCACCACCCTGCACAAGGGCGCCACCGAGGCGCTCGGCGGTTACAAGGACCCGAAGCCGATGGTCTTCTCGGGCCTGTATCCGCTGGACGGCTCCGACTACCCCGAGCTGCGCGACGCCCTCGACAAGCTTCAGCTCAACGATGCCGCGCTGGTGTACGAGCCGGAGACCTCCGCCGCCCTCGGCTTCGGTTTCCGCGTCGGCTTCCTGGGTCTGCTGCACCTCGACGTGATCCGCGAGCGGCTGGAGCGCGAGTTCGGGCTCGACCTGATCGCCACCGCGCCCAACGTGGTCTACCGCGTGGTCATGGAGGACGGCGCCGAGCACACGGTCACCAACCCGAGCGAGTTCCCCGAGGGGAAGATCGACGATGTGTACGAGCCTGTCGTGCGCGCCACGATCCTCGCGCCCTCCGAGTTCATCGGGTCGATCATGGAGCTGTGCCAGACCCGGCGCGGCACCCTGCTCGGCATGGACTACCTCTCCGAGGACCGTGTCGAGATCCGCTACACACTGCCGCTCGCGGAGATCGTCTTCGACTTCTTCGACCAGCTGAAGTCGAAGACGCGCGGCTACGCGTCGCTGGACTACGAGCCCACCGGCGAGCAGAGCTCCAGCCTGGTCAAGGTCGACATCCTGCTGCACGGCGACAAGGTGGACGCCTTCTCGGCGGTCACCCACAAGGACGCGGCGTACGCGTACGGTGTGCGGCTCGTCGCCAAGCTGCGCGAGCTGATCCCCCGCCAGGCCTTCGAGGTGCCCATCCAGGCCGCCATCGGATCGCGCGTCATCGCCCGCGAGACCATCCGTGCCATCCGCAAGGACGTCCTCGCCAAGTGCTACGGCGGTGACATCTCCCGTAAGCGGAAGCTGCTGGAGAAGCAGAAGGAAGGCAAGAAGCGGATGAAGATGGTGGGCTCTGTGGAGGTTCCACAGGAGGCCTTCATCGCCGTCCTGTCCAGCGACGACAGCACCGGCGGCGGCAAGGGCAAGAAGTAGCCACCGGCGGCGACCGCCGCCGTCCGTGGGGCGGCCGCTGTTACCCCCGGAAACTCGGGCAGAGTGCGGGCC
>NZ_JBHVDX010000152.1:0-24724 GCF_042802555.1 Streptomyces sp. NPDC057474
CGCCGGAGGGGTGGACATGAAGCAGCCCGACGTCGTCAGGAACGTCGGGCTGCTGGTGTGAGGCCGGTGTTCAGGCGCGGAGCGTCAGGGTCGGCTCGCCCCGCTCGTCGCCCGCCGGGTCGCCGATCACGGCCGTGAACGCCTCCGTGCGGACCTTCAGGCCCTCCGGGGTGCGGGTGAAGACGGGGTCGAAGACCTCGCCGGAGCCGCCGTAGCGCACGGCGAAGACGTTCAGGTCGTCCGGTGCTCCCGGTGCGGGCGTCGCCTCGATGGCCGTGGAGGCCACCAGGTGGGACCAGCCCTCGTCGGGGTTGCCGTAGCCGCGGGGGTCGGCGGCGAGGGCGAAGGCGGCGAGTTCCTGGGTGGTGTCGGCGCGGGCGTCGAAGAACTCCGGGCCCTCGGCTGCCGGGTGGGTCAGCCGCAGGTCGCCGGCGGAGGTGACCTCGGCGTCCGCGATCCGGCGCAGGCCGTCTCCGTCGTCCGACAGATACGGCAGTCCGGCCAGGAGGTACGGCTCGCCCGGGAGTCGTTCGACGGCCACCGTGGTCCACAGGCGGGTGCCGTCGGTGACGTACAGGGACTGGACGTGCCGCAGGACGTGGTCACGGGTGACGACCGGCTTGGTGACCAGCTTGGCCGTGAGGCCGTCGGCCCGGACGTCCCGGACGCGGGTCTCGCCCATGGGGCGGCAGAGCAGGAAGCCGTCGACGACCGGGCCGAAGCCGTGCTGTCGGTCGACGGCGGCCGGGAGGTGGTACGTCCCGTCCGCCTCGATCAGGGAGGGGGTCATCTTCGAGTCGAAGGCGACCGAGACCCCGCCCGCCCGCAGCTGGTGCCTGGACGGCCGCGTGGAGGGGGTGCGGTGCCAGGGGGTGGTGTCCTGGATCTGCCAGACCAGCATCCACGCGAAGTGGCCGTCGACACCGCCGTCCGGCTTGACCGCGTGCCGGCCCCAGAGGGTGTCGCCCCGGTAGCGGCCCAGGTCGGCGCCGATACGGTGACCGAAGTAGCGCAGACCGAGGACCGACTCGAAGCCGGAGTGCTGCTCGCTGTAGCGGGGGCCGCCGAAGTCGAAGCCGCCGGTGGTGAGGCGTGCGTCGAGGTAGTGGGCGAGGGCCTCCCCGTCCTGGCTGAAGACCTCCGACCGCGTGACCCGGTGGGCCTGGGCGAGGAAGGACAGCGAGATCGGGCCGTAGTTGTTGTCGTACGCGCCACCGTGCTCCGGCGGCAGCGGTGCGCCGCGATCCCACACCTGGTTGCGCTGGATCATGCTGGCGTACAGGGCCCTCGCCCCGTTCCGCATCCCCTGGGCATCGTGGCGCGGGAGGTGACGAGCGAGCATCAGGCCGCCTACGACGCACCCGATGGCCTGGTTGGCCGCGTCCTGCGGGTTGAAGAACGTCGCCTGGGTCAGCCAGCGCCAGTAGCCGCGCGCCATCTCCCGTACGGCGTCGGTCTGTTCCTCGTCGAGGAGCCCGTCGGCGAGGTCGAGCAGGTTGACCGCCTGGAGCAGCGCCCACACCGTGCTCGGCCAGTCGCCGATGGGGTGGGCGCCGGGTGCCAGGGTGTAACGGGCGTACGGGTACCCGGAGTTGCGCACGCGCAGGTTCGGGTAGCCGGGGTTGTCGTCCGTGTAGACGCGTTCCCGGAGGTGGAAGTCCGTGCTGCGGCGGACGGCCTCCGGCAGGCGCGGGTCCTTGGTGCGGTGCCAGGCGAGAGCCAGCAGAGAGGTGATGCCGAGGGAGGTGTCGCCGATGTCGTCGACGCAGTCGGGGTGTTCGAGGTTGCCCTCGGGCGTGATGCGCGCGAGGGCCTGCTCGACGACGTCGGCGAGGACCGCGTCGTACGCCTCTGGAGTGTCCGGCAGGTCGTGCAGCGAACCCAGCTGACGTGGGAGGTACACGGGGATCAGCCTTTCATGCCTGGGGTGGCCATGACGTGGTTCGGCGGAGTCACACGACGGGTGCAAGCCGGCGGGCGCGCAGTGCGACGGTCAGCGTGTGCGGGCCGAGTCCACCGATGTAGACACGGTTCCCGGTCGTCGCGTCGGTGCCGCCCACCACGGAGTAGTCCTGACCCGGGTCGTACCGCAGTACCTCGCTCCGGTCCGGCCCGGCGAGCGGTTCGCCCGCCTCGATGCCGGCCTCGACCCGGATCTCGTCGTCACCGACCCGGTAGGTCATCGTCCCGGTCGTCAGGCACCAGCGTCCGTCGCCGATCGGTACGGCGCCCTCTGGCACGCCGCCCGGCCGGAAGGTCAGTTCGAGGGACCAGGGCACCCGTGGTCCGCTGATGTCGATCCGCAGGTCGGCACCGTCCTCCCGCAAGTCCACCTCGACGCGGGTCGTGTGGGAGACCTCGTCCCGAGGCCGGTCCGGGAAGGCCATCGAGGCCGAGAAACGTCCCTCGTCCACCAGCCGGTAGACGCCGTCGTCCCGCTTCTGGTCCTTCGAGAGCGGCTGGTAGTAGCCGGCCGTGAGGGTTTCGGTGAGCCGGTACCGGTTGTCGGCGGGCTGTTGCATGTCGGCGGCGCGGAACGGGCCCAGGTCGAAGAAGCCCCGCGAGAGACGGACCGCGTCGAGGACGGCGTCGCCGGCGAACAGGCGCAGGAAGGTGGGGTTGCAGGCGAGGCCCGAGCGGATGCGCCGGTGCTCGGGCACGTCGGAGCCGCCGTACACCACCGTGTGCGCGGTGGCCGAGGCGCGTGCGGCGAGGCGTGCGGTGGTGAGGTACCGGTCGCGCGGAAGGGGCTCCGCGGTCGGGGCCGGCAGGGCGCGGCACAGGTCCGGGGTGAGGAGGGTCTCGGCGAGCAGGTCGGGGTCGTCGATACCGCCGGCGGCCGCCAGCCGCGCCACCCGGGCGAAGTCGCCCCGGCCGGTGCGGATCGCGAGCAGCCGGTAGTGCGGCAGGTAGGGCGCCAGCGGGAACGGCTGGTACTGGTCCTGCCGTCGCGAGTGGACGGTCTCCACCGTGCCGTCCGGCCTGATCAGGTCCAGGGTCGTGGCGAGATTACGTTCGACGGCGTACAGCAGGTCGGCGCGGCCGAGCACTTCGGCCAGCAGCAGCAGCGACGGGTTGGACACATGGGCCGCGTAGTTGGCGCTCCGTTCCGAGTACAGGCCCTCCGCGTCGATGTCGACGCCCTCGGCGAGCCACTCCTCGACGCGGTCGAGCAGCCGGTCGTCCGAGAACGACCGGTGCAGCCGGGCCAGCGCCGCGCACAGCTCCCAGCGGTGGTTCGGGGTGTGCACCCCACCCGTCAGGAGACTGTCGAAGGCGGCGCCGGCGATCCCGGCGAGCGCGGCCGTGACGTCGCGCAGTTCCGGCCCCGCGCCGGCGGCGAGGACGTGCGCGTCGCACACGTCGTTGACGGTGAAGGCGGAGTCCGGCGGTGACTGCACGTTGTCGCCGCCGGCGAAGAGGCCGGTGGTGGTCTGCGTGGCCCGCAGGGCGCGGAGGTGGGTCGTCATGGCGGCGACGGCCTGGCCGCTGCCGTGCAGTGCCGAGTCAGGGGAACGGTATGCCGCGACCAGGGTCTTCACCCGCCGCGCCAGACCACGGTGCGGCACACCGGCGGGTTCCTCGTCGGGGCGGGCCGCCAGCGGGGCGGCCGTCCGGTCGGCGGCGCGGGCCGCCGACCGGACGAACTCGTGGTCGAGCGGGGTGGGCAAGGTCAGTCCTTCAGTCCGGCGTTGATGTCGGCGTTCATGACGTACTTCTGGAACACCAGGAAGACGACGATCAGCGGGACCATGGAGATGACCGATCCGCCGAGCAGCACCGACCAGTTGATGTTCTGCGCGCCGACGAGGCTCTGGATGCCGATCTGCACCGTGAACTTCTCGGGGTCGTTCAGCATCAGCAGCGGCCAGATGTAGTCGTTCCACCTCCACTGGAACGACAGGATGGCGAGCGTCAGCATGATGGGCCGGGAGAGCGGCACCATGATCCGCATGAAGATCGACAGCTCACGCGCGCCGTCGATGCGGGCGGCCTCGATGAGCTCGTCGGGGACCGTCAGGAAGAACTGGCGGAACATGAAGCAGCCGGTCGCGGTGAGCAGGGCCGGGAGGATGATGCCGGAGAGGGAGTTGTAGAAGCCGAGGTCGCGGACCACCAGGAACAGCGGGGCGAGCATGACCTCGGCCGGCAGCATCGTGGTGGCGAGGATGCAGAGGAAGAAGGCCTTCAGCCACTTGTTGTCGTACTTGGCCAGCGCGTACCCGGTACAGCAGCTGACTCCCACCGTGAGGATCGTCGCGATCAGACACACGATGATCGTGTTGACGAAGTACCCGGAGAAGTTGGCGCTCGCCCACGCCTCCTTGTAACCCGACACGGTGGGATCGTCCGGGAACACCGTCAGCGGAAGGGAGAACAGGTCTCCCGCCGGTTTGAAGGAGCTGAGGACGAACCACAGCACCGGGATCCCGTAGAGGCCCGCCAGGACCCACAGCAGAGTGGTCGGGGCGATCGCGCGCCGAAGCCCTCCGGTTGCCGAGCCACGGGGCCTCTTCTTGGAGACGGCCCGTACGGAGTCGGCGTCGACCTTGCGCGGCATGTCTGTGGTTGTCATCGGTTCTCCACCCGCCGGTTGACCATCATCTGGATCACCGCGACGGCCATCAGGATGAGCATGAGCACGAACGACGCGGCGCTCGCGTAGCCGATCTGGCCCGACTTGAACCCCGTCTGGTAGATGTACTGGACCAGCAGGTTGTTCGACGTTCCGGGTCCACCGTTGTTGAGGGAGGCGAACACCGCATATTCCTTCATCGCGTGGATCGTGTTGAGCAGGATGACGATGAAGGACGTGGGGGCGATGCTCGGCAGGGTGATGCTGATGAACTGGCGCCACGGACCGGCGCCGTCGAGCGCCGCCGCCTCGTAGTACGACGTCGGTACGTTCTTGATCGCCGCGATGAACAGCAGCATGGAGAAGCCGGTCCAGGCCCAGGCTGCCGCCACCACGACCACGAGCAGTGACAGGTCCGCGTTCGACTGCCAGGGAACGGCGCTTCCGCCGACCTTCTCGATGAAGTAGTTGACCAGTCCGAAGTTCTCACCGAACATCCATCGCCACAGGACACCCACGATGATGGGCGACAGCAGCCACGGGATGAAGAAGAAGATGCGGGCGACCGACGCGCCCTTGGCGTGCTTGCTCACCAGCACGTTGGCGATGAGCAGCGACAACACGAAGTTCAGCGGGACGAAGAGCACGGTGTACAGCAGCGTGCGGGTCGTCGCGGAGTAGAAGGTCGAGTCCCCGAGCAGCTTCTGGTAGTTGTCCAGTCCGACGAACTGGAACGCACCCACGCCCGTGTAGTTCGTGAAGGAGTAGACGAGCCCGATCACCGCCGGCCAGACGAAGAACAGCGCGAAGAGCACGACGTTGCCCGTGATGAGGACGAGCGGTGCGAGGGTGTACTTGCTTCGTCTCCTGGGCGGGCTCACGGACACGTCCGAAGCGTCCGGGGCGCGTTTTGTCATCTTCCTGACTCCGTGCTGGGGGAATGGATCCTGGGGGCTCAGGCCATGAGCCCGGCATCACGTGGGTGGGGTCCGCGGGCCCGGGCGGCGGTGTCTCGACCCCGCCGCCCGGGACTGTCGGCCTGTGATCAGCCGCCGACCTGCTGGTTGTAGCCGTCCACGATGTTCTGCAGGGCCTTGTCGGCCGACTGCTCGCCGTTGATCGCCTTGCCGAGCTCCGCCTTGGTCGGGTCGTCGGCGAGGCTCTTGCCCTTCAGCACCCAGTTCGTCTGCGCGCCGCTGAAGTAGCCGGAGATCGGGTCGTAGAGCGGGATGGACTCGTTGTAGAGCTTGAACGCCGCCTGCGCCGCCTCGGACTTGAAGGGGTACTTCGGGTTCAGACCGCTCTCGACCGGCAGGAAGCCGGAGGCCTCGCACAGCGCCTGGTAGTGGTCGGGCTCGTACAGCCAGGACAGGAACTTCTCCGCGGCGGCGGCCGCGTCGGCGTTGTTGTTGAAGCCGACCGTCATGCCGCCGCTGTTGACGTCACTGGCCTGCACCGGCTGGGCGGGAGTGGGGATGCTCGCCCACTCGAACTTCGTGATGCTCTCCGCGTAGGCGGCGACCTGCCACACGCCGGACCAGTAGGCGACGACGTCACCGCTCTGGAACATGGCCGACGGGTCGGCGCCGCTGGTCCACACCGACTTCGGCATGGTCTTGTCGTCGTTCCATCCGACGAAGGTGTTCACGGCCTTCTTGGTCGCCGCGTCCACCGAGAACTTGCCGGAGTCGTCGGCGTGGACGTACTTCCCGCCCATCTCGTACACCATGGCGCGCAGCCGGGACGGCGACTGGTCGAAGGTCAGGGAGTACTTGGCGTCGGTCTTCTCCCGGACCTCGTCCGCCGCCTTGATGAACTCGGTCCAGGTCCAGGTCTTGTCGGGCGAGGTCGGGTAGTCGACGCCGGCCTTCTCGAAGAGCGACTTGTTGATGAACATGCCGGACGCGGTGACGTCCGAGGGGATGGACAGCACCTTCCCGGACGAGTCCTTGGCGACGAAGTTGGCGTTGATCTTGTTCGTCTTGTTGTTGGCGATGTCGCTGAGGTCGATCAGCTTGTTCGACCAGATCGGGTCGAGCGCCGGCACGGCCGCCACGTCGGGCAGCGAGTTCGCCTGCGCGGAGTTGCGCAGCTTCGTCGCGTAGCCGTCGTAGGGGATGTTGACCAGCTTGACCTTGACGCCGGTCTCCTTCTCGTACTGCGCCACCATCTTCTTCCAGCCCGCGTCCTGCCCCGGAACCGTGGAGATCCAGAACGTCAGCGACTTGGAGGTCCCGCCCGAGTCGGATCCCCCTCCGCAGGCGGAGAGCAGCAGGGCACCTGCCGTGGCAACGGCAGCGAGGGGAGCCAGGCGGCGCATACCGCCGCGGCCGAGTCGGCGAGAGCGCCGCACACCCACAGTGGTCATCTTCGATCCCTTTTTTTCGGTAGGGGACGGAGCACGGCGCCGACCGAGGCGGCACGGGTGCATTTTGCAGGAAAGCTGCTTTCCGGGGGGCACGGCCTCGCCCGGCCGCGTCGTCCACGCGGGGCGGGGATCCCCGGCCGTTCTGGCCGTCACCGCACGGGCACGCCCTCGTGCGGTTGCCGTACGTCGAGTACGGGCGGGAGGCTCACCCCAAGTCGGCGTCCCGGCCGACTTAGAAAGCGCTTGTCCGGACATTGGCAGATGCCGGTGGAGTCCGTCAATGCTTCATCGCCGCCCCTCCGGTCACGGTTTGGATTCCCCGGGCCACGGCCAGCCGACTGGCCCCCACGACGGTGCCGCTGTCGCCGAGCGCGCTGCTCACGACCTCGGTGGGCCAGCTCAGCCGGGCCAGTTCCGCGCGTACGCCGGGCAGCAGCCGGGGCTTGGAGCCGACGGCGCCGCCCAGCACGATCAGGCCCGGATCCAGGACGGCGGTCGCCGCGGCGGCGAGTCTGCCCACGTCGGCGGCGTGCCGGCCGACGACGGCGCAGGCCGTGGTGTGTCCGGCGTCGGCCAGCGCGAACAGGCCGTCGACGGTGTCCGGGCAGGGGTCGTCCGCGCCCCGCCAGGCGTCCGCCGCCCGCCGCAGCAGGGAACCCGCGCCGATGTGCGCCTCCAGGCCCTCGTGGCGGGGTTCGCGGTCCGCGTCCCACGGGTAGGGCAGCCGGGCCACCTCACCGGCGGCGCCGTTCGCCCCGCGCAGCACCTGGCCGCCGATGACGACACCGAGACCGATACCGACGCCGATCCGCAGATAGCCGAAGGTGTCCCGGCCCCGGGCGGCGCCCTCGTGCAGTTCGGCCAGGGCGGCGCAGTTCACGTTGTTCTCGACGTGGACGGGCACTCCGGGCGGGAGGGCCACGGTCAGGGCGTCGAAGATGGGGCCCGCCTTGGCGGTGGCAGGGCGTACGGCCGTGCCCTCCCGGCTCTGGACGGTGACATCGCCGACGGCGACGACGATGGCGCGCAGCGGCGCCCCGGCCGACAGCCCGGAGAGGGCGTCCGCGACCACGTCGACGGTGTCCGCCCGCAGGCCGGTGCCCTCGGCGAGCAGGGTGCCGTCCAGGGCACAGACCCGCACCCGGGTGACGCTGGGGCCGAGGTCGACGGCGAGCACCGCGCCGGCGGCGAGCCCGAGATCATATACGGCCGCTGACCTGCCGGTTCCGCCGTTGAGGGTGCCGGAGCGGGCGGCGAGGCCGGCCGCCTCCAGTTCCGCCACGGCGGTGGAGACGGTCGGCTTGGAAAGGCGCGCCCCGGTGGCCAGCTGGGGGCGGGTAGCGGTGCTCGACGCGGCCAGTACGGCGAAGACAGCGCGGGCGCTCTCGCTCAGTTGCATGCTCTCCCCAGTCGTGCCAGTCGTACCGCGATCATCCGGCCGCACGGTCGTGCGGTATCCGGGTCCGAACCCTTGACGCACCCTTATTCGTTAGTTAATTTCCTAACGAAGTCAAGCGGTACTCGCCTACCGCACCGACAGAGGCCCGTCCCGGGGCTTCCCTAGCACCCCCCACAGACCCTGTGTGTCCAGGCACGGTTTCGCCCAGCCGTCGCTGCGCCATCGCAACGCAACGACGAAAGAGGCCTTTCGTGCAGGACTGCACGCCCGTCGCGGTCGGTATCGACGTGGGCGGCACCAAGACCCATCTCCGTGCTGTCACGGGGACGGACTCCGTCGCCGATCACATCCGTGCGAGCCGCGGCTGGCGGCCGCACGACCCGGCGGCCGCGACCGCCTGGCTGGCCACGCTGGTCGGGGAGGCGCTGCCCGCGCACACCCTCCCGTCCGCCGTGGCCGTCGGCGCGCACGCCTGCGAGACACCCCGGCAGTGCGAGGGGATACGTCTCGCCCTCCAGGAACGGCTTCAGGTGCCGTGCCTGGTGGTGGGCGACGCCGAGCTGCTGGTGCCCGCCGCCGGTTTCGACCGGGGGGTGGGCCTGGTCGCAGGCACCGGTTCGGTGGCCGTCGGCCGGTCCGCCGACGGCACCTCGGTGCAGGTCGGCGGCTGGGGCGCGGTCCTCGGCGACGAGGGCGGCGGCGCCGGTCTGGTCCGGGAGGCGGCCCGTGCCGTGTGGGCGGCGCACGACCGGGGCGAGGCACCCGACGCGCTCGCCGACCGGCTGGTCGCCGCCTTCGGGGTGAGCGAAGTCCCGGCTCTCGGCGGGGCGTTGGAAGCCGCGGCAGACGTGTCCGCCGACTGGGGCCGACACGCGCCCGTGGTGTTCGAGGCCGCCGAGGAGGGCTCTCTTCTCGCCCACCGAGTGATCGCCCAGGGGGGCCGCGCGCTCGCCTCGCTCGTGGCGCGGCTCGCCGCCCGCGGGGTCTTCGTGGACGACGTGGTGGTGGCCGGCGGGACGATCCTCGCCAGGCCCGCCCTGTACTCGGCATTCGCCGAATCGCTCGTGGACGCTGTACCGTCCGCGCGACCGCATGTGCTTCAAGTGCCGCCGGTCGAAGGGGCGTTGACACTCGCACGAACTCTCCTCCGACCGGTCACCCGCTGATCACCGTCCGGTCGCCGACCGGACATCAACCGGTCATTCGTCAACTCCACGCTCAGCCCGCACCCGCTCATCACACCGCGAAAGGAGCGGCGCTCCATGCCGTCATCTGCCGGGCACCACAGACTCAACCGCCGTGTCTTCCTCAGGACCTCCCTCGGCGTCTCGGCCGGCCTGATCGCCGCTCCGACCCTCGCGACCATGTGGCAGGCCTCAGCGGCCGAGGACAAGGCCGCCACCGCGTTCACCCCGTTCGTGGACGACTACACCACCAACATCACGGCGAACCTCACCCCCGAGACCAACGCCGTGGTCCGCGCGCTCGGCGGCTTCGCCGAGATCTGGAAGACGGGGAGCGCCTGGAACACCGGCACCCCGCTGCTGCCGGAGATCCTGCGCGCCAACGTGCGCTACTGCGAGCGCCTCACCCGCCGCCGTACGGAGGCGCAGGCCCGCGAGGCGTTCGTCTACGACCGGCAGCACCAGAGCTACGCCATGATCAACGCGCTCGGCCCGCTGGCCGAGCTGTACCGCTCGGGCGCCAAGGCGGTCACCTCGATCACCGCCGCCCCCGACGGCATCCCGGCCGCCAAGATCAACGACGCCGTGCCGGCCGACGCGCCCGCCGGCTCCGCGCTGGGCGCCGGCTCGTACACCTCGGACCTCGGCCAGGTCGCGAAGCTCGTCGACACCGTGCGCGGCCCGTTCGCCTCGGGCAACCCCGCCAAGTTCACGTTCCAGTACCCGCGTCCGTGGCGGATGAACGAGGACAGCGAGGTCGTCGACACCGGGAAGAAGGACGAGCTCGGGTTCCCGGTCTACGACTCCGAGGTCGTCGTCGTGACGCAGCTGCTGCGGCAGCGCGGCGAGAACCCGGCCGAGGACGGCGGTTTCCCCAGCGGCCACACCAACGCCTTCCACCTGGCGGCGCTGGCGTTCGCGTATGCGGTCCCGGAGCGGTTCCAGGAGATCGTGACCCGCGCCTTCGAGCTGAGCCACACCCGGATCATGTCCGGCATGCACTCCCCGGTCGACGTCCTCGGCGGCCGGGTCATGGCCACCGCGCTGGCCGCCGCCGCGCTCGCCGACCCGAAGAACGCCGCCCTGAAGGCCGCCGCGCGCAAGCAGGCCGCCGAGTACTTCCAGGCGAAGACCGGCACCACCGCCGACACGCTGTTCGCCCACGCGCACTCGGACGCCGACGACCGGTACGCCGACCGCCAGGCCAACGCCCGTGTGGTCGAGCCGAAGCTGACGTACGTGCTGACCCGGCGCGGTCGTTCCGAGGACCTGACCGTGCCGAAGGGCGCCGAGGTCCTGCTGGAGACGCGGCTGCCGTACCTCGACGCGGCGCAGCGGCGCGAGGTGCTGCGCACGACCGCGCTGCCGTCCGGGTACGTCCTGCTGGACGGCTGGGAGCAGTGGGGCCGGCTCAACCTGTTCGCGGCGGCGGACGGTTACGGCGCCCTCGACGCGGATGTCACCGTCACGCTGGATGCCGCGCTCGGCGGGTTCAACGCGGCCGACACCTGGCGCAACGACCTCGACGGCTCGGGCGGCCTCGTCAAGAAGGGCAGCGGTTCGCTGACGCTGGCCGGCGCCAACCGGTACAAGGGCGACACCGTCGTGGAGGCCGGTGTCCTCGCGGCGGGCTCGAAGGATGCCTTCGGCCGCGGTGACGTCCGGGTGAAGGGCGGCACGCTGGCCACGGGCGACCACACCGTCCGCATACGCGGCGCCTACGCGCAGGCCGGTGTCCTCGACGTGACGCTGGACCGGGCCACCGACCCGGCCCTCGTGGTGGACAGGCACGCGGTCCTGGAGCGGGGCAGCAAGCTGGTGGTCCGCTTCGACGCCGAGCAGGCCCCGCGTTCCGGCAGCACGGTCGAGGTCGTCGAGGCGCGGTCCCTGCAGGGCCGGTTCGCCGAGGTCTCCGTGGCCGTCGAGGGCTGGACGGCCGAGCAGGTCTTCACCGCGCACGGTGCGTCGGTGCGCCTGCGGAAGAAGTAACTTCCCTCGTACGCAGGGTTGTTGGGGGTGGCTCGCGCCGCCCCCAACAACCTTTTACAGGCTCGGCGGCAGGGCCTGCTCGGCCCAGATGGTCTTGCCCGCGCCGCTGGGTCTGCTGCCCCAGCGGTCGGTGAGCTGGGCGACGAGGAGCAGGCCTCGGCCCCCCTCGTCGAAGGTGCGGGCCCGGCGCAGATGGGGTGAGGTGCTGCTGGCGTCGGAGACCTCGCAGATGAGGGTGCGGTCACGGATCAGCCGCAGCTGGATGGGGGCGCCGCCGTAGCGGATGGCGTTGGTGACGAGTTCGCTGACCACGAGTTCGGTGACGAAGACGGCCTCCTCCAGGCCCCAGCGGGTGAGCTGTTCGGTGGCCAGTTTGCGCGCGTTGGCGACCAGCGCCGGGTCGTCGGAGAGGTTCCAGACGGCCACCTGTTCCGCGTCGAGGGCGCGGGTGCGGGCGAGCAGCAGGGCCACGTCGTCGGCCGGGGTGTCGGGCAGCAGCGCCTTCAGTACGGCGTCGCAGGCGCTCTCCAGGCTGTCGACCGGCTCTTGCAGCGCGGCGCACAGGGCGGCGGTGCCCGTGTCGACGTCACGGTCGCGGGCCTCGACCAGACCGTCGGTGTAGAGGGCGAGGAGCGAGCCCTCGGGCAGCTCCAGCTCCGTCGCCTCGAACGGGAGTCCACCGACGCCGAGCATCGGTCCCGCCGCCACCTCGACGACCTCCACACTGTCGTCGGGCCGCACCACCACGGGCGGCACATGTCCGGCCGAGGCGATCGAGCAGCTGCGGTCGACCGGGTCGTACACCGCGTACAGACAGGTCGCGCCGATCTCCCCGTCGCCCGTGCCGTCACCGGCCGCGAGGTGCTCGACGAGGTCGTCCAGGTGGGTGAGCAGCTCGTCGGGCGGCAGGTCGACGTCGGCGAGCGCCCACACGGCCGTGCGCAGCCGGCCCATGGTGACGGAGGCGTGGATGCCGTGGCCGACGACGTCCCCGACGACCAGCGCCACCCGGGTGCCGGACAGGGGGATCACATCGAACCAGTCGCCGCCCACCCCGGCCTGCGACAGCGCGGGCAGGTAGCGGGAGGCGAACTCGACGGCCGCCTGTCCGGCGACCGTCTTGGGCAGCAGGCTGCGCTGGAGCGCCAGCGCTGTCGTGCGTTCCCTGGTGTAGCGGCGGGCGTTGTCGACGCAGACCGCCGCCCGGCTGGAGAGTTCCTCCGCGAGGGACACGTCGTCCTGGTCGAAGGCGTCGGGGTGCTCGGGGGTCAGGATGCGGACGAGGACGGCCACGCCGAGCGTCGTGCCGCGCGCGACCAGCGGTACGGCCATCAGGGACAGGTCGTGGTCCTCGGCCTCCTGGAGCTTGGCGGAGCGGGCGCCGTGCTGCGCGAACCAGGAGTCGAGGGCGTCGTCGCCGGTGCGGGCGAGCACGGGCGCCCCGGTGAGCAGGGCGCGGGCGGGCGGCGAGGCGGGCGGGTAGACATCGGCGGACCCCAGGCCGATCGCCGCCTCCGGGGCACCGGGTGTACGGGAGTGGTGGGCGGCCCGGCGCAGTTGCACACCGCCGTCCACGGGGACCGTCTCGGGTTCCTCGCCCTGGAGCACGGACTCCAGGAGGTCGACGCTGGCGAAGTCGGCGAGCCGGGGTACGACCAGCTCGGCGAGTTCGCGGGCGGTCTGGACGACGTCGAGCTTGGTGCCGATGGACCCGGCGGCCTCGTTCAGCAGGGCGAGGCGCTGGCGGGCCCAGAACTGCTCGCTGCTGTCGAACCCGGCGAGCGCGGTGCCGATCAGCTCGCCGGAGCGGGTCCGCACGGGCCACATCTCGAAGCTCCAGGCGTGCATGCGTCGGCCGGACGGTGAGCGGGTCCAGCTCTCGTAGTGCACCGGCTGCCCGGTCTCCGCCACGATCTCCAGATGGCGCAGGAAGCCCCGGCTGTGCTCGGCGTCCTCCACGGTGTCGGGGAAGTACTGGTGCCGGAACTCCTCCTCGGGCTGACCCATGACCTGGCACGCCCAGTCGTTCATCCGCAGATAGCGCTGCCCGGTGTCGAAGATCGACATGGACATCGAGGCCTGCTTGAAGGCCAGCTCGCCGAGGCCCCGCTCGGCCTGGTCGGGTGTCGCCTGGACGACGAACCGCCGCCGCTCGTCCTCCCCGCCCCGTAGCGGGCAGATCCGCAGCGCCACCTTCTGCCGCCGACCGTCCCGGTAACGCAGTCCCACCACCGCGTCGCCGTGCGTCAGCAACGTCCGCCACACCGCCGCCGCGTCCCCGTCGACGAGGTCCGCCGCCGGCCGCCCGGTCACGTCCCCGGCGGTGTACCCGGTGAGCCGCCGGGCCCCTTCGCTCCACCCCGCGACGAGGCCGCGCGCGTCGACCACCGCCATCGCCTCACCGGCCCTGGCAGCCCGCGACGCGCCGGACGCCTTCGTCACCATATGGCCAGGATGGTCCGTCCGAGGCGGGGCATCAACCCGGATACGCCCTGGCGTACCGGGTACGCGGCCCGCCACGGGGCCAGGGCCTGGCAGTGAGGGAGTGCGTGCCGAGCCCCGCGGCCCAGGCGTGATCCGGACGACAGGCCCTAGCCGTAGCTAGAGCGGGGTACGGGATTCGAGGTCCTGGCGGGTGTCGTTGCCGTAGACGCCCGTTTCGTCGCCCCGGATGCCGTACCAGAGCTGGAAGCGCGCCACCGCCTCTTTCAGTACGGCGTCGTACTGGCCCGAGGTGGAGCCGTTGTCGTACACATTCGGGATACGGAGCAGCCGTTGCTGGAGTTCGGAGACCTCGGTGCCGCTGTCGCCCTCGCGGAGGGTGCCGGCACCGTCCGGGTCGACGTCGGCGTTCTGGGCGGGGGCGGACGTCGCGGACGTCGCGGGCGCCGACGGGGTCGGCGTCGGGGTGACGGTGCGCGCCTCCTTCTCCGTGTCGCCGCCGGGCAGCAGGAGCGCGGCGCCGAAGCCGATCAGGGCCGCCGCGCCGACGCCGACGACCACCGCGGCACGCTTCAGGCCGGATCCGCCGCCGGGCACCGGACGCCGCCGCTGCCGTCGCTCACCGCGCGGGACCGTGCCGGAGCCGAAGTCCTCGCCGACCATGACCGGGGGCAGTTCCTCGGTCTCGTACTCCGTCCGGGGCAGGATCCGCTCGGGAGCGGGCCTCGGTTCCGGCGCGGGTGTCGGCGTCGGCGCGGGTGTCGGCGTCGGTGGTACGGCGACGGTCTCGTACTCGTCGTTCGGGGGGGTCGTCCCCTTGTACTGCTCGAACTCACGCAGCAGCTCAGCCAGGGCCTCGGTCCTGCGTCGGCGCATGACGTAGGTCGGCTCGATCGTGGGACGCTTCGCCGTCCGGCCCGGTTCGGGCGGTTTCGACACGCTGTTCTCCTTCCGTGCACGCGGTCTCCCGCCATCCCCGTGAGGAGATACGGGAAGCCGGGCCGGGAGGTTCAGCTCACCCGACGGTCACGGGGGCGGCGGGAAGCACGGCGACGACCTCCCAGCCGGGTCCGTCCTCGCGCGGACGGGCCCGGATCCGGCCGCCGAGCGCGGTGACACGTTCGGTGAGACCGACGAGGCCGAAGCCGCCACCCCGGGCCGCCTCCGGCAGCCGGGTACCGCCGCGTCCGTCGTCGCGCACCGAGACCTCCAGGTCACCGCGGGCGTAACGGAGGGCGACGGTGACCTCGGTGGCGTCGGCGGCATGCCGGCGGACGTTCGTCAGGGCCTCCTGCACCACGCGGAAGGCGGCGGCCTGCACCTCGTGCGGCAGGTCGTCGGGAACGGACGGGTCGTGGCGCAGCACGGCCGCGCGCCCGTCGACACCGCCGACACCGTCGAAGCCGCGCACCAGTTCGTAGATGCCCGCCAGATCCCCGACCGGGCGCCGGTCGGCGGTCCCGGGCTCGGACCCGTCGTCGTGATCGCGCAGCACACCGACCGTGCGGCGCATCGAGGCCAGTGCCTCGGTCGCGGCCCGCTCGATGCCCGCGAGAACGGGATCGAGACGCTCGGGTTCGGTGGTGGCCATCATCCGCGCGACCTGCGTCTGCACCAGAATCCCGGTGACGTGGTGGGCGACGAAGTCGTGCAGGTCGGCGGCCATGGCGAGGCGTTCCGCCCGGCGGGTCTCGGTGACGACCTGGGTCCGGCGGTGGTCCAGGGTGCGCAGATAGGCGGCGAGGGCGGCCGTGACCCCGCCGAACAGCAGCAACAGCGCGGTCACGCCGAGGAGGCTGGCGTCCGGTTCGACGGCGTAGTACGGCAGCGGCAGCGCGAGCAGCACGACACCGTCGAGGAGTCCGCAGGCCAGCGCCCAGCCGGGCGGGCAGTTGCGGACGGCGACGACCAGCAGGCACAGCAGCACGGCCGCCTGGCCCGGGCCGAAACCGCCCTTCTCCTGGGCCACAAGCAGGATCACCACGTTCGCGGCGGCGGCCAGGGCGGGGGCACTCGTGCGCACCTGGGGAGTGAGCCGGGCGGGCCGGTGGCGCTCGGGCCACAGCAGCGCCGCGAGGCCGACGACCAGCGCGAACAGGTGCAGCCACAGATAGGCGGTGTCCTCCTCCAGCCCCAGGAGGAGAAAGTCGGAGCCGCAGGCCAGGAGCAGGACCACGATGCCGCCGACGCGTACACAGCCCGGCTTGGCGGGGCGCACCGGCCGTCCGGGGTCGCCGCCCGCGGGTTCCTTGGTGTCGAGCACGAGGTTCACGCGGATCACAGTAGGCAGCCCCGGTGGCCCCCGTATCGGCCGTACGGCCGAGGGAGCGCGTCCGGCGGGCCGTGAGGCCTGGCCGTTCGGCCGAGGCGGGCGCCCCCGCCGCCGGGAGAGGTTGGGTGCCGCAACCCCACCTCTCTCCACCAGGAGCACCTCATGGAACGCAAGCCCCTCATCATCACCGGCGTCGCGGTGGCGGCCGTGGCCGTCGGCGGCGGAGCCCTCACCTACGCGATGAGCGGCACGGAATCGACCACCGGGCTCGACAAGTACAGCGCCGTGACCGTGGACGGCCAGCAGGGGCTGAGCGGCACCATCGCGGCCGGCCGCATCGCGTCCAAGTACAGCCCGCTGCCCTGGATCGGCGGCGAGACGTCCGACCTGAAGTGCCCCGACCTCAAGGCGGTGGCCGGCGCGAAGGTGACGTGCACCGCGAAGGACGGCGACGGCAAGGACCTGTCCATCCCCGTCACCGTCGTCAAGGCCGATGCCTCCAGCGTCACCTGGAAGTTCGAGCGCGCCTAGTCCGACCGGAAAGGAACCGTCACCCTCATGAGCACCGTCCTGGCCGGCAACGGCCTCATCAAGAAGTACGGCCCCACCAGCGCGCTGGTGGGCGTGGACGTGGAGGTCGCCGAGCGCGAGTCCCTCGCCATCATGGGCCCGTCCGGCTCCGGCAAATCGACCCTCCTCCACACCCTCGCCGGCATCATCCGCCCCGACGACGGCCAGGTGCTGCTGCGCGGCGAACGCATCGACCACTGGGGCGAGAACAAGCTGAGCGCCCTGCGCCGCAAGCGCTTCGGATTCGTCTTCCAGTTCGGCCAGTTGCTGCCCGAGCTGCCCGCCGAGGAGAACGTCGCCCTCCCCCTGATGCTGGAGGGCATGCCCCGCCGCCAGGCCGTGCTGCGGGCCCGCCGCTGGTTCGCCCCGCTCGGCCTCGCGGGCCTGGAGCACCGCCGCCCCGGCCAGCTCTCCGGGGGCCAGGCCCAGCGCGTCGCCATCGCCCGCGCCCTCGCCGTCGAACCCGACGTCGTGTTCGCCGACGAGCCCACCGGCGCCCTTGACCAGTCCACCGGCGAGGAGGTCATCCGCCTCCTCACCTCGGTCACCCGCGACCAGGGCGCCTCCCTGGTCATGGTCACCCACGACGCCGAGGTGGCCGCCCACTGCGACCGCATCCTCCAGGTGAGGGACGGCCGGGTGAGCGGCTACAGCCAGTACACGGTGGCGTGAGCGCCCGGTAGGGGCGCGGAGCTGTATCGATATGCGGCTCCGCCGCGTGGGCGCGACCAGCCCCGGACAACCCGCACCCGCCATCCCACCGAACCGACCCAGCTCGTAGGCACCCGAATCTCCCCGGAGACCAAACATGCGTTCCCCCGTCCTGCCACTCACCTGGCACCTGGCCCGCTCGTCCGGGAGGCGCGGCCTGCAGAGCCACCTCCTCTCCGCCGCGGCCGCAGCCGCCGGCGCCCTGGTCCTCCTGACGCTCCTCGCCGCCTACCTGGGCTCCGGCACCCGGGCCGACCGAACGGCCTGGCGCACCCCCGACGGCGTATCGGCGAAACAGGCCACCGCCGTCCAGACGCTCGGCACGACGTACGTGGACCACCACCCCGTCACCGTCGTCTCCCTGGCCCAGCTCCCGAACCGACCGACGACCCCCACCCCACCCGGCCTGGACCGATTCCCGGCCCCCGGCCACTCCTACCTCTCCCCCGCCCTGGCGACGCTGATGCGCGAGCTGCCCGCCGAGCAGCTCGCGAACCGCTTCCCCACCAAGACCGACCACGGCACGATCGGTGAGGCCGGTCTCGCCGCCCCCGAGGAACTCGTCGCGGTCATCGGCCGAACCCCCACCGACCCCGCGATCACCCAGGCCGCCGAGGGCAGCGCCCTCGACACCCTCGCAGCCCGCGCCCGTGTCTCCGGCTTCACCGGCATCAAACCGAGCGTGTTCACCTCCTTCGACCAGCAGGCCTCGGTGCTCGGCGGCGCCCTCCTCGTCGTCCCCGTGATCGTGCTGGCCTCGGCCGCCGGACGCCTCGGTGCCGCACGCCGTGAGCAGCGGCTCGCGGCTCTCCGCCTGGCCGGAGCGACACCTCGGCAGATCCTGGCGATGACCGGCGCCGAGTCGGCGGCGGTGGGCCTGGCCGGCGGCTTCCTCGGCGCGGTCGCGTACGCCCTGCTGCTGCCGGTCCTCGCGCGGGTGCCGTACGGCATCGGCACCTGGTATGCCGGACAGCTGTGGGTCGGCCCGATCTGGCTGCTCGCGGTCGTGGCGCTCGTGGCCGTGCTCACGTCGGTCAGTGCCATGACCACGCTGCGCGGGGTGGCCCGCTCCCCGCTGGGCGTGGCCCAGCAGGCCGATCCGCGCCGGACGAAGCTGATCCGGCTGGTGCTGTTCGTCGCCATCGGGCTGTACGTGGCGATGAGCGCCCACGGCGGCGGGCTGACCACCGGCCGGTCGCTCGCGCTGATCGTCCTGGTGTACGGGGCGTTCTGGACCCTCGGCCCCTGGGTCGTCGACATGCTGGGCCGGCTGCTGAGCCGCTTCGCGCGCCGACCGGCGACGCTGCTGGCCGCGCGCCGGCTCAGCGACGATCCGCGCGGCGCCTGGCGCACGGTCAGCGGTCTGGTCCTCGCGGGTCTCGTCGCCGGGTTCTTCACCGTCGGCCAGGTCGGCATCGTCGGCTACGACTTTCCGGGGCAGGTGGCGGTGCGCGCAGATCACGGAAACCCGCGCGAACTCGCCGCACAGGCACGGGAGTTGCTCGCCGAGGCCAAGGTGAAGGCGAGTGTGGAGACGGCGGACGCCGACGCATGGGACGGGATGCTGAACGGCGACAAGGGCGTCGTGGTCCAGGTGCGCGGCGGTCAGGAGCAGATGGACACCGCGGCGACCGCGCTGTCCTTCCTCTCCCCCGGGAACCTGCCGTTCACCCAGGACTACGTCAACGCCGAGGGCGACACGACGACCCGGCTCATCGGCGATATGGGGCTCGCGGTCCTGGCCCTGGGCTACCTGGTCGCCGCCTCCTCCGCCGGGCTCACCGCGGCGGCCACGGTGCTCGACCGGCGCCGGGTGTACGGGCTGCTGCGGCTGGCCGGAACGCCGCTGAAAGTGCTGGACCGGGCGCGGATGCGGGAGACCGCGCTGCCCCTGCTGGTCCTCGCCGGCGGTACGACAGCGACCGGGATCTACGCCGGGATGAAGGTCAACGAGATGTTCCACCTGGAGGCGGACTCGTCGGGGGCGGTGCGGCTCGCCCTCTGCGTCGGCCTCGGCACGGTCACCATGTTCGCGGCGCTCGCCGGGAGCAGGCCGCTGCTGCGGAAGGTGACGGCGGAGCGGACGCAGGACCCCGACTGACGGGGCGGACGGAGGACCGGTCCGGGTCCGCGGCACGTCCCCGGACCACACACCTTCACTCCCTCCCCTCCCCCGGGTTCCCCCTGTCTCCTCTCCTCTCCTCTCCTCTCCTCTCCTCTCCTCTCCTCTCCTCTCCTCTCCTCTCAGGCATGATGCGCTCATGAACGACCGCAGCCCGATCCGGGTGCTGATCGCCGACGACCAGGACATGGTCCGCACCGGCTTCCGTTTCTTCCTCGACGCGCAGCCCGACATCACCGTGGTCGCCGAGGCCGCCGACGGCGAGACGGCCGTGCGGCTGGCCCGCGAGGTGCGGCCCGATGTGTGCCTGCTGGACATCCGCATGCCGAGACTGGACGGCCTGGAGGCGACCCGGCTGCTGGCCGGTCCAGGCGTGACCGATCCGCTGCGGGTGGTCGTGGTGACCACGTTCGACCTCGACGAGTACGTCTACGGGGCGTTGCGCGGCGGCGCGTGCGGCTTCCTCCTCAAGGACTCCGGGCCGACCCTGCTGGCCGAGGCCGTACGGGCGGCGGCGGTGGGCGACTCACTGGTGTCGCCGTCGGTGACGGTCCGGCTCCTCAAGCACGTCACGGCGGAGAAGGAGGCCGTCCCCGGCCCCGAAGCGCCGCGCCCCCAGGAGCCGTTGACCGACCGGGAACTCGACGTCGTACGCCTGGTCGCCCTGGGCCACACCAACGCCGAGATCGCCGCCTCGATGTTCGTCTCCCTCTCCACGGTCAAGACCCACCTCGGCAGCATTCAGCTCAAGCTCACCGCCCGGAACCGGGTGGAGATCGCGGCGTGGGCGTGGCGGACGGGGCACGCGGGCGACCGTTCGTGACGGAAGAACAGCGAGGGCAACGTGTTCGGCAGGACGACCTGGACCGCTCCCGGCCCCTTCTACGCCTGACGGAGGCTCACGTCAGCGTGACACGGATGCCGATCGTCCCGTCGGCGCCCCGGCGCAGACGGCTGCCGAGGAGGGTGAGGCGGCCGAGGACACCGTACTTGCGGGCGATGAGCCTGCGGTAGGCGGCCGAACCCGCCGCGTCGAGGATCTCGGCGCGGGCGGGGACGGAGTCGCCGGTGGGATTGCCACGCAGGTCGCAGGGGCCGACGAGGACATCGGCGCGGTTCCGGATCCGCTTGACCTTCCAGGAGTCCGCGACCGTCCAGATGCCGAGCGCGTCCCCGTCCCGCACCACCCATACCGGTGTCGGGACGGTGGTGCCGTTCTTGCGGTAAGTGGTGATCAGTAGGTAGCTGCCCGCGCCGAGCGCGTCGAGCGAGGTGTCGTCGGCCATGGCGGGAGTCTAGGTGTACGGCCGTCGGCGGGAACCGGCGGCCGTACCCCCAGGAACGAACGGTGCGGCGGCGTCAGTCGAGCAGCCCGTCGTAGTCGGGCAGCTTGTACGTGCGCTCGGCGTGGCCACCGACGAGGTCGGTGGTGTTGTTGCCGACGTTGGCGATGATCGTGTAGCCGTCCGACTCGATGTCCGCGCGCGAGGCGGTCTTGTAGGCGGAGACCTCGGCGAACAGGTCGGGCAGGTCACGCACGTAGAGGCCGTCGACGGGGTAGCCGACGGTCTCCAGGTTCCACTCGGTGACGCTCTCGATGATGCCCGGGCGGGCGGTGACGAAGAAGACGTCGACCCCACGGGACTTGGCGTACTTGGCCAGTGCCAGGGAGGGCTTCAGCGCCGGGGTCGGCAGCTGGTACCAGGGCGTGTAGTGCGTCTCCAGCGTCGTGTTGTCGATGTCGAAGACGATGGCGAGCTTCTGCCCCGAGGAGTTCGCGGTGCGCTGCTGAATGTAGGGAGTGGCCGTGTCGATGACGGCCTTCACGTCCGCCTGCCAGGTCGCGTAGCCCACCTCGGCGGCCGCGGCAGCGCTGACCGCCGCCTCGCTCGGCGCGGCGGCGGCCGGAACCGCGGCGCCCACCGAAGCACCCAGACCCAGTACGGCCACCGCGGCGACCGTGGTGATGCGGCGTCCCACACCGCTTGCTGTCATGTTCGTCCCCTTTTTCTCATGTCAAAGCGGCGAGGTCGTCGGAACCTTCGCCGCGCTCGTCATGGTCATGCCCATTGGTGGCCGGGAGACTACCTAAAAGTTACTGATTAGTAGAGGGGTCTCGACGATCATTGTTCGGCGGCCACGAGGAAGCCCTCGCGCGAAGCCGGGCGGCGCTCGGGGGCACCGGTCGAACCCGGCCCCTGTGAAGATCGCCGAACTGTCGGCAAAGGCCAACCGACAGGTCTACATTGCCCGTTGGATGAAGCACCTTCACAGAAGATCCAGGAGTTGATGCCGTGACGGACAACCCGGCAGCCTCGGACTTCCCTTCCTCGCCGCTGAACAGCCGCATCGTCACCACACGGCCGGCGGCGGCGCGGATCTGGAACTACTGGCTCGGCGGCGGGGACTACTACGAGGTCGACCGGGAGGCCGGGGACGAGATACGCCGACTGCACCCGAGCATCGGCGACTACGCCCGCGCGGACCGGCTGTTCCTCGGGCGGGCCGTCCGGCATCTGGTCACCGACTTGGGCATCCGGCAGTTCCTGGACATCGGCACGGGACTGCCGACGGCGGAGAACACCCACGAGGTGGCGCAGCGGATCGCGCCGGAGTCGCGGATCGTCTACGTCGACAACGACCCGCTGGTCCTGGCGCACGCCCGCGCCCTGCTGACGAGCACACCCGAGGGGCGTACGGACCACGTCGACGAGGACCTGCGCAATGTCGACTCGATCCTCGAACACGCCGGCCGGACCCTCGATCTCACCCGGCCGGTCGCGGTGATGCTGCTCGGCGTGGTGATCTTCATCGGGGACGAGGAGGATCCGTACGGCATCGTGCGCCGGCTCGTCGACGCCCTGCCCGCCGGCAGTCATCTGGTGCTGTCGCACACCATCACCGGTCCGGACCTGCCCGACGTGGACGCCGCCGTCGAGTGGTGGAACGCGCACGGCACCCCACGGATCACCCAGCGCACGCCGGAGGCGGTCGCCCGCTTCTTCGACGGGCTGGACCTGCTCGACCCCGGTGTCGTCTCGTGCTCCCGCTGGCGTCCGGACACCACCGGCGGCCGCCCTCCGGAGGAACCGGCGGAAGTGGCCATGTACTGCGGAGTGGGAGGCAAGCGCTGATGGCGACCGACCGGGTCAGGCTCCAACTGGACGTCACCGACTTCGACCTGGCACGTTTCCAGCCGTACGTCGACAAGTGCCGTACCTCCGGCATCCGGCTGACGACTCTCTCCGAGCTCGGCGACACCCCGGAGCACCGCCGGGCATTGTACGAACTCAACAAGGAGTGCTCGGCGGACATCCCGGAGCGCGGCGCGTTCCACGAGTACGACGAGTACCACCGGCTCCGCTTCGAGGTGCCCGCCTACGATCCGCGCGGTGTCGTGCTGGCCATCGACGGCGACCGGTGGATCGGTATGGCGGCCACCTCGGACCGACGGAGGTCCGGGTTCGTGTTCAACGAGATGACCGGGGTGCGGGTCTGTCACCGGGGCCGGGGCATCTCGGTGGCCATGAAGACGTTCGGCATCGGGTTCGCCGGGATCTGCGGAGTGAGCACCGTCCGCACGGTGCACCATCCGGCCAACGCGCACGCGATCGCCATGAACCGGACGTTGGGATACGTCGACGCGGTTTGGTGAACATGTGCCGGCCGCCGCACGTATGAAAGGAGGGCGCTCAAGGACCGGACGCCCTGGCGGTGTTGACACCGTGTCGGACGGGGTTCGGGAGCCAGGCAATGAGGCACGCACGACGGCGAGTCGTGAAGCGGGTGGCGCGGCTGACGGCCGCCGGTGGACTGATCTGCGGAGCCCTGATGGTCACGCAGGCGGCGATGGCGACCGAACCCACCACCTCCCCGCCCGCGACCCGAAGTGCGGTGCTCGCCGCGTCCGGCACCGGAAACGGTCTGGTGACCGAACTGGGCTCCGAGCGTACGGCGGGCACCTGGATCGCCGATGACGGCAGCCCGGTCGTCGCCGTCACCGACGAGAAGGCGGCCGTCGAGGTCAAGCAGGCGGGCGCCCGTCCCAAGATGGTCGAGTACAGCGGCGAGGACCTGAAGTCCGCCACGGAGGCGCTGCGTTCGGCGCCCCGGGTGTCGGGTACCTCCTGGGCCGTCGACCCCGCCTCCAACGAGGTCGTGGTGCGGGCCGACAGTACGGTCTCCAAGAAGGACTGGTCGAGCCTGACCGACCTCGCCGAGGAGATCGGCGGGTCCGTGCGGATGGAACGCACCGAGGGCACGTACACGATGCGGCTCAACGGCGCCCAGCCGATCTTCGGCACGGGTGGGCGCTGTTCGATCGGCTTCAACGTGACCGACGGCGAGAACGACTTCATGCTGACCGCCGGGCACTGCGGTCCCGCCGGTTCCGTCTGGTTCGCGGACGACCAGGGTCAGCAGGAGATCGGCCGGACGACCGAGTCCAACTTCCCCGGCGGCGACTTCTCGCTCGTCCAGTACCTCCAGGACGCGCCGAGCAACAAGACCAACGTCGTCTCGGTCGGCGACGGCCGCGGGGTGCGCATCACCTCGGTCGGTGAGGCGGCGGTCGGCCAGCGGGTGTTCCGCAGCGGCAGCACCAGCGGCTTCCGCAACGGCGAGGTGACCGGCCTCGACGCCACGGTCAACTACCCCGAGGGCACGGTCAGCGGCCTCATCGAGACCACGGTCTGCGCCGAACCGGGCGACAGTGGCGGCCCGATGTTCTCGGAGGGCGTGGCCCTGGGCGTGACCTCGGGCGGCAACGGCGACTGCGAGGCGGGCGGTACGACGTTCTTCCAGCCGCTGTCCGACGCCCTCGACGACCTCGGCGTCCAGCTGACCGGCCTGCCCCAGTCCGCCGCCCAGCCGACCGCCGCGGCCGACGGCTCCTCGGACGACGACTCCCAGGGCGCCGCCGCTCCCGGCGGGGCCGAACCGGGCTCCGTGGAGCCCGTCGAGTCCATCGGCGCCGCCTCCGACCTCCTGGACCGCCTCGTCGACCCCCGCAACGTCGGCCCGGGCCTCCTGGTCATCGCAGGCAGCATGGTCGCCCTGGCGGCAACCCGCTTCATCCGCACAGAACAGGAC
>NZ_JBHVDX010000153.1:0-24375 GCF_042802555.1 Streptomyces sp. NPDC057474
CAGACTCTGACCGGGCCGCATTTTCATGGGCGAGGGCAAGAAGCAGGACCTAACCCAGGCGCTCGCCCGGCAGTTCCCCCGCCGACACCTCCAACACCCCCCGCTCGGTGACCAGCCCCGTCACCAAGCGCCCCGGTGTCACGTCGAACGCCGGGTTGTGTCCCCGCGACTCGGCCGGAGCCGTGCGCACCCCGCCCCACTCCAGCACCTCGTCCTCGCCCCGGAGTTCGATGTGGATGTCGGTGCCGGAGGCGGTGGCCAGGTCGACGGTGGTGGTGGGGGCGGCGACGAGGAAGGGGATGCCCGCGTCGGCGCAGGCCAGGGCGACGCCCACCGTGCCGACCTTGTTCGCCGTGTCGCCGTTCGCCGCGATGCGGTCCGCGCCCACGATGGCCGCGTCGACCTCGCCCCGCAGAATCGTGCCGGCGGCGGCGCCGTCCGCCTGGACGTAGTGCGGGATGCCCTCCTGGACCAGCTCCCAGGCGGTCAGGCGGGATCCCTGGAGGAGCGGACGCGTCTCGTCGGCGTACACGACTTCGAGGCCTCCGCGCGCGTGCAGTTCACGGATGACGCCAAGTGCCGTACCCCACCCGGCGGTTGCGAGGGCTCCCGTGTTGCAGTGCGTCAGCACCCGCAGCGGACGGTCGACGCCCACCCTCTTCAGCAGCCAGTCGGCGCCGTGCACCCCCATCGCACGGTTCGCCTCGACGTCCTCGCGCTGGACGGCGGCGGCCTCCTCCAGCACCGCCTCCAGCCCCTCCTCGAGGCGGGTCATGACGCGGTCCACGCACACCATCAGGTTCACGGCGGTCGGCCGGGCCTCGCGGATCCGGGCGACGGCGCCACGCACCTCCCCGGCCGACCAGCCCTCACGCTCACCCTCCAGCAACGCGAGCGCCACACCGTACGCGCCCGCCGCCCCGATCGCGGGCGCGCCACGCACGACGAGGCGCTGGATGGCGGAGACCAGGGCGTCGACGCCGCGGATCTCGACCGTCTCGGTGCGGTGCGGCAGAACCGTCTGGTCGATGAGCGCAAGGCTGTTTCCGGTCCAGTCGACGGCGCGCAGTTCCTGGGGCATAGCGGGGCACTCCTGGGGTTCCGAAGGTGCCCGACACCGTACATGACCTCGAAGAATCGTCGGGAACCACAGTTCGAGACAGCGGGGCGGGCGTCCGGAAACCGGTGTTACAGTCCAGCACCGCCCGCAGCCCCGAGGCCGATGTGAAGGAGGATCCGTGCTGCTCACCATGCGCCGTTTCCTCGACCACGGCCGCTGCGCGAGCGACGGCTGTCGCCGCTGACCACGGTCGCCCGGACCGCGTCAGCGCCCCGTCGCTCCTCCCCCACACCGCTCCACCTCCCTCCCAGGGCTCGTCAACGGCGACGATCCCGGCCCTTGCCGCACCCTTCGGAAGGTCGCCCCCGATGTCCCGCACCGCCGACGTCACCGACGTCACCGACGTCACCCGTTCCGCCCGCCCCACCCGCAGATCCCGCCGCCCGCTTCAACTGGCCGCCCTCGCCACCGGCACCGTCCTGCTGGCCACCGCCTGCAACGCGGCCGCGAAGAAGGACAACTCCGCTGACAACGCCGCCGCCAGTGGTGGCAGTGGGAAGAGCTTCACGCTCGTCACCCCGGACGCCGTCGGCCAGAACGAGTTCCTCAAGGCCGCGGTCACCGGTGTGAAGGCGGCGGCCAAGGCGCACCACGGAACACAGCAGGTCTACGAGTCCACGGACTCGGCCTCGCAGCAGCAGAACGTACAGGCCGCCGTGGACGAGAAGCCGGACGTCGTCGTGCTGGTCGGCTTCGAGTTCGCGGACCTGGTCGCACAGCAGGCCGAGGCCCACCCGAAGCAGCAGTTCCTGCTCGTGGACGCGTGCACGGAGAAGGCGTATCAGAACGTGTCGTGCGCCGTGTTCCGTGAGCACGAGGGTGTCTTCCTCGCGGGCGCCGAGGCGGGCCTGCTGAGCGAAAGCGGCAAGGTGGGTGCCGTGGACGTGCTGGACACGCCCCAGTTCCGCCGCTTCAGCGACCCGTTCGCGGCCGGTGCCAAGCATGTCGCCGCCAAGACCGAGACCTCGACCCGCTTCGTCGGCGGCCAGTCCCCGTTCGACGACTCCGCACGCGCCAAGGAGCAGGCCAACTCCCTGCTCGCCAAGGGCTACGACCAGATCATGGCCGCCGCGGCGGCAGGCAACTACGGCGTGTTCGAGGCGGCGAAGGCCAAGGGCGCTTTCGCGTACGGCGTCGACGTCAACCAGTGCCCCTCGGCGCCGGGCACGGTCGTCGACAACGTCGTCAAGCGGACGGACGTCGCGGTGGAGAAGGGCGTCGAGCGGGTCCTCGACGGCAAGACCGGCACGGTGTCGTACGGCCTGAAGGAGGGCGGCATCAGCCTCACCGGCCTGGAGGACGGCGTGGACTCGTCCCAGTGTGTCATCGCCGACCACAAGGACGTGCTGAAGAAGGTCGAGGCGCTGCGCGACCAGATCGTGTCGGGAGAGCTGACGGTCGATGACCCCGCGGCTGCCTGACGACCACAACGCCGGGGCGTCCACGGGCGAGGCCCCGCCCGGCACCCCGGACGCCGGGCCCGTCACCCCGGCCGTCACCGCAGAGGCCCCGGCTGCCGTCGAACTCCTGGGCATCACCAAGCGCTACCCCGGCACCCTCGCCAACGACTCCGTCGACCTGACCGTCCGCCCCGGCGAGATCCACGCCCTCATGGGCGAGAACGGCGCGGGCAAGTCGACGCTCATGTCGGTCCTGTACGGCATGGAGCGCCCCGACGCCGGCACGATCCGCATCGACGGGCGCGAGGTGACCTTCGCCGGGCCCGCCGACGCGATGGCCGCCGGCCTCGGCATGGTCCACCAGAGCTTCAAGCTGTTCGACTCGCTGACGGTCGCCGAGAACGTGGTGTACGCCGCCGAACCGCGCCGCTTCGGCCTGGTGGACCGTGCCGCGGCCCGCCGCCGGGTGCGTGAACTCGGCTCGGAACACGGCCTGGTCGTCGATCCGGACGCCCGTGTCGGCGACCTGCCGGTCGGGCTGCGCCAGCGCGTGGAGATCCTCAAGCTCCTCCACCGCGGCGCCCGCACCCTCGTCCTCGACGAGCCGACGGCCGTGCTGACGCCCGCCGAGGCCGACGCCCTGTTCGCCGTGCTCAAGTCGCTCGCGGCGCAGGGCCGTACGGTGATCCTTGTCACGCACAAGCTGCGCGAAGTGCTGGAGGGCAGCGACAACGTGACGGTCCTGCGGGACGGCCGGGTCGTGGCCCGGCTGCGCACCGCCGACACGACCGCCGACGAGATCGCGGCGGCGATGACGGGCCGGGCGGTGGAGTTGGACCGGGTGCACGCGCCCGGCACTCCGGGCGCGGTCGTGCTGGACGTCGACGGCCTCACGACCGACGGCGTGCGCGAGGTCGCGCTCACCGTCCACGCCGGGGAGATCGTCGGCATCGCGGGGGTCGCCGGCAACGGCCAGAGCGAACTGATCGAGGCCCTGGCCGGGCTGCGCCCGGTGACCTCGGGTCGGGTTCGGCTGCGCGGCGAGGACGTCACCCACGCCTCGGCGACCGAACGGCGCGCCCGGGGCCTCGCGTACGTGCCGGAGGACCGCCACGCGGTGGGTACGGCACCCGCCGCGTCCGTGGCGGAGAACCTGGCGATGGGCCATCACCGTACGTCGCTGTCGGCCGGGTCCCGGCTCGGTCTGCTCCCGCCCACCGCCGTACGCGACCACGCGCGCCACCTGATCGAGCGCTTCGGCATCAAGGCATCGAGCCCCGACATCCCCGCGTCGGCCCTCTCGGGCGGCAATCTGCAGAAGCTCCTCATCGGCCGCGAACTCGCCCACGCCGCACCGCTGTCGCTCGTCGAACAGCCGACGCGCGGTGTCGACATCGGCGCCATCCAGAACATCCACGACCAACTCGTCGCCCACCGCGACGCCGGCCACGCCGTCCTCCTCGTCTCCGCCGAACTGAGCGAGATCCGGGGCCTCGCGGACCGGGTGCTGGTCATGTACGAGGGCCGTGTGACCGCCGCGTACGACAAGGCCGAGGCGGACGAGAGCGTGCTGGGGCTCGCGATGGCGGGCGGCGGCAGCGGCGCGAGCGGTGACACCGACGCCACGAGCGCCGCCGACAGCGGCACGGCACCGGTGGAGGCCGGGAACTGACATGAACCGAATACCCAGGCACCGCGTGACTGCGGCCCTCCGCTCCCCCGTCGCCTTCTCCGTCCTCGCCGGTGTCCTCATCGGCGCCCTCTTCCTCGTCGGCACGGGCGCCGACCCGCTGACCGCGTACGGCGCCGTCCTGACCGGCTCCCTCGGCGCGGACGGTATCGGCGCCACGCTGAGCACCGGCACGAGTGTGCTCGGCATGGCCCTGGCACTGGCGATTCCGCTCCGCGCCGGCCTGATCAACCTCGGCGGCGACGGGCAGTTGGTCCTCGGCGGCATCACCGCCGCCGTCACCGGCCTGTACTCCCCCTTCCCGACACCGCTCACCGTCGCACTCGCCCTGCTGGCGGGCATGGCGGCCGGTGCCGCGTACGCCGCCCTCGCCGCGCTCTGTGAGAACCGCCTGGGCGTTCCACTGCTGGTCAGCAGCCTCCTGCTGAGCTACCCGGCGGTGTCACTCGCCTCCTACCTGGCCCGCTACCCGCTCAAGGAGCCCGGCTCCAGCCTCCCCCAGACGCGCCGGCTCCCGGAGGGCGTGGCGCTGCCCGCGTTCGGCGAGTCGACGGTGACCGTGGGGCTGTTGCTGGTGGTCCTCGCGGCGGTCGCGTACTGGTTCACCGACAGGCGGACGGCGCTCGGCTACGAGATCCGGATGACCGGCCTCAACCCGCGCTTCGCCGCGTACGCCGGTGTGGAGCGCGCGGGGCTGACGCTGCGGCTGATGGCGGTGTCGGGCGCGCTGGCCGGGCTGGTCGGCGCGATCGGGGTGCTGAGCTTCCCGTACCGCTTCCTGGACGGCTCGCTCACCGCCCCCGGCTACACCTGGACGGGTCTGACGGCCGCGCTCCTCGCGGCGGCGGCCCCGCTCGGCACGCTCCTCGCCTCGTTCTTCTTCGCGGTCCTCCAGGTCGGCGGGCTGTCCATGGAGCGGACGACCGAGGTGCCGCGTGAGCTGACGCAGGTTCTCCAGGCCATCGTCATCGTGTTCCTGGCGGCCCGGCTGCGCTTCCCGGGACGGCGCCGGAAGAACACCCAGGCGTCTTCGCCGCAGAAAAACGCCCAAGATCCTTCGCCGCAGGGGGAGTTCGTCTGATGTTCTTCGACTCCGATCTCCTCATGTCCGCGCTGCGCGCGCTCACCCCCATCCTGCTGGCCGCACTCGGTGGCGCCCTGTGCGAGCGCGCGGGCGTCTTCAACATCGGCCTCGAGGGCATGATGCTGCTGGGCTGCTTCACGGCCGTGACGACCAGCTGGTTCACTGGCAGCCCCTGGCTCGGCGTCCTCGCGGCGGCCCTCGCCGCCGCCGCGTACTCGCTGATCCTGGCCGTCGGCGCGGTGACGCTGCGCGGCGACGCGGTGGTCCTCGGCATCGCCCTGAACCTCCTCGCCGTCGGCCTGACCAGCTTCCTGCTCCGTACGGTCTTCGGAGTCCAGGGCACTTTCGACGATCCGTCACTTGCCGGGCTGCCGCTGATCGGTGGCCTCTCCCCGCTGGCGTATCTGGCGTGGGTCGCCGTCGGGATGGCCGCGCTGGCGCTGTCCCGCCATGTGTGGGGCCTGAGGCTGCGCGGGGTCGGCGAGGCGCCCGACGCGGCGGCCACGCTCGGGGTGAGCCCGGCGAAGTACAAGTACGCGGCGGTTCTCGTCTCCGGTGTACTGTGCGGGCTCGCGGGCGCCCAACTCGCCCTGGGCAACGTCACGTTGTTCTCCGAGAACATGACGGCCGGCCGGGGCTGGATCGCCGTGGTCGCCGTGATGCTCGGCCGCGCGCTGCCGCTCGGCGTGCTGCTCGCCGCGCTGCTCTTCGGTCTCGCCGAGGCCGCGGGCTTCCGCCTGCAGGGGTTCGGCCTGCCGCAGCAGGCGACGGACGCCGCACCGTACGTCGTCACGCTCGGCGCCCTCTTCCTGACGACGGCCCGCCGCCGTCGCCGTACGAGTCGCAGAACCAGCACGAGCAGAACCAGCACCGAACGCTCTGGAGCCACCGCATGACACAAGACCTCCTGCCCATCACCCGGATACCCAGGAGCGGGCTGCCGCCGCGCGCGGTCGTGGTCGGCGACCCGGCGCGCGCCGCGGCCGTCGCCGCGCTCCTCGACGGGGCCGAGGAGGTGTCGTACCACCGCGAGTACCGGGTGTTCAGCGGGAGTTGGAAGGGTGTGCCGGTCGTCGTCGCCTCGCACGGTGTGGGCGGGCCGGGCGCGATCCTGCTGTTCCAGGAGCTGGCGGACGCGGGGGTCCGCACCTTCCTGCGGTTCGGTACGGCGGGCGCGATGCGGCCCGGCATCGGCGACGGCGACCTCGTGATCGCGGAGGCGGCCGTACGGGACGACGGCGTGACCCAGCAGCTGCTGCCGCCCGAGTACCCCGCCGTCTCCGCCCCCGAGGCGGTCCTCGCGCTCCAGCGCGCCGCCCGCGAGGTGGGAGCACCGCACCATCGGGGCATCGTATGGACGAGGGCGGCCTTCCAGCCCGGGCTCATCCCGCTCGACGCGTACGACCGTGCCGGGCTGGTGGCCATCGAGATGGAGCTGTCCGCGCTGTACGTGACGGCTTCGCTGCGCGGTCTCGTCGCGGGCGGGGTCCTCGTCGTGGACGGCGCGAACGCCGACGAACTGGTCGACGAGGAGTCGCCTTTTTCGACAGGTGGCTACAACCCGCACCGCGAGGTCGTCGCGCTGGGCGTCGAGCGCGGGGCGGTCGTGTCGCTGGAGGCGCTGCGGCTGCTGGCCGAGGAGTACGGGTTCGCGGGGACAGGGTTCGAGACAGACGGTTTCGAGGGGGATGCCGCGTGAGCGAGCACATCGATCTGCTGGTCCACGGCGGTGACGTCCTGACTGTCGACCAGGCCGGAACTCTCGTACCGTGCGGGGCGGTTGCGGTCCGCGACGGCGGGATCCTCGCGGTCGGACCGGCGGAGGACCTGTGTACGGCCTACGAGGCGGCGGAGACGATCGACGCCGAGGGCTGTCTCGTGCTCCCCGGGCTCGTCAACGCCCACACCCACCTGGCGATGACCCTCCTGCGGGGCCGCGCGGACGATGTCACCCTTCAGGGATTCCTGGAGCGGGTGCTGCGGTGGGAGGCGGAGCTGCTGTCGCCGAAGAACGTAACGGCAGCCGTGCGGGTCGCGATCGCCGAGAGCCTGCGGGCCGGGGTGACGTCCGCGCTGGACATGTACTGGTTCCACGAGGCGGCCGAGCGGGTCGCGCGCGAGACGGGCTGGCGGCTGCACACGGGCCCGACCTTCATGGACGTACCCGATCCCGCGGACGGCCTGGCGTACGGGGAGCGGCTGGAGTGGGCCCGGCGGGACCTGGCCGACCGCTCCCGTCGGCCGGGGACGCGTCCGGTCCTTTTCGCGCACTCGGCGTACACGCTCAACCCGGATCAATTGCTCGAAATCGCCGCCCTGGCAACGGAGTTCGGGGCGCTGCTGCACATCCACGCGGCGGAGAACGCCACCGAGGTCGCCACGGTCGAGGTGCGGTACGGCAAGCGCCCGGTGGAACTGCTGGACTCGCTCGGGCTGCTCGGCCCCGATCTGCTGCTCGCCCACGCGGTCGATCTCACCGGCCCGGAGATCGCGGCGCTGGCCCGCACCGGGACCTCGGTCGCGCACTGCCCGGTGTCGAACCTGAAGCTGGGCTGCGGCATCGCGCCGGTGCCCCGGCTGCTGAGCGCGGGCGTCACGGTCGGGCTGGGCACGGACGGGGCGGTCAGCTCCAACACGCTGGACGTGCTGAGTGCAGTACGGCAGGCCGCGCTGGTGCACAAGGCGGCCGGCGACCCCACGGCGGTCGGTGCCGAGCAGGCGGTGCGCATGGCGACGATCGAGGGCGCCCGCGCGCTGGGGCTCGGCGACCACCTGGGCTCCCTGGAGCCGGGCAAGCGGGCCGACCTGATCGTGCTCGACCTGGGCGGACCGCATCTGCGACCGCGCCACGACCCGTGGTCCACCCTCGCCTACGCTGCACACTCGGCGGACGTACGCGACACGGTCGTCGAGGGGCGGGTGCTGATGCGCGAGCGCGTCCTCACCACCCTCGACGAGGCCGCGGCCCTGGCCGACCTGGAGGCTTTGGCCTGATAGAGGCGATAGAGCCCTCATAATGGCCTGATACATCGGATGTATGAAACGACAGGGAGGGTCCTCGATGGCAGTCACCGACGAGGCGATCGAGAAGATCAAGGACATGATCGTCTCCGGCGCGCTGCGCCCCGGCGACCGGCTCCCGAAGGAGAGCGAGCTCGCCGCCGATCTCGGGCTGTCCCGCAACTCCCTGCGCGAGGCCGTGCGCGCCCTGTCGTTGATCCGCATCCTGGACGTACGGCAGGGCGACGGCACCTATGTCACCAGCCTCGATCCCCAACTCCTGCTCGAGGCGATGAGTTTCGTCGTCGACTTCCACCGCGACGACACGGTCCTGGAGTTCCTCGCCGTGCGCCGCATACTGGAACCGGCGGCGACGGCGATGGCCGCCCTGAAGATCAGCGAGCAGCAACTGGACGCATTGAGCGCCCAGTTGGACAAGCTCGGCGCCGATCCGTCGGTGGAGGAGCTGGTCGCCTGCGACCTGGAGTTCCACAGGGGCATCGTGCAGAGTTCCGGAAACTCCGTGCTCTGCTCGCTCCTTGACGGCCTGTCCGGCCCGACTACGCGGGCGCGCATCTGGCGTGGCCTGACCCAGGAGGACGCGGTCAGCCGGACCCTGCACGAGCACCGCGCCATCCTGGCCGCCCTCCGCGACCGCGACGCCGACGCCGCGCGTTCCTGGGCCACCGTGCACATCGCGAGTGTGGAGCAGTGGCTGCGGTCGTCGCTGTGACGGGGTGAGCGCTCCTCGGCGTGTCGACGGTCCGCCGCCTCACCGGCCGGCCGGACCCCGAGGTGAAGACGATCACTTGCGGCTCCGGCGGTCCACGCGTGTTTCGTCCGTGCGATCGGGGCATTGATCCGTTCACTCCCCCGTGCAAGGGGGCTGCGGAGCCCCCCTCGGCACGCCGTAAGGTTGGGGCGTACGCGAGGGCACGTCGGAAGGAGGCGCTGGGTGATCGAGCTGGAGGGGGTTCCCGAGCTGATCGACCCAGTGATGGTGGCCGCGTTCGAAGGCTGGAACGACGCCGGCGACGCCGCCTCCACCGCGGTCGCGCATCTGGACAGGGAATGGAAGGGCGAGGTGTTCGCGGCGCTGGACGCCGAGGACTACTACGACTTCCAGGTGAACCGTCCCACGGTGTGGCTGGACGGCGGCGTACGGAAGATCACCTGGCCGACGACAAGGTTGTCGGTGGTCAGGGTCGGCGGCGACAAGCCCCGTGATCTCGTACTCGTCCGAGGTATCGAACCGTCGATGCGCTGGCGCTCGTTCTGCAACGAGTTGCTGGGCTTCGCCCACGAGCTGGGCGTTGAGCTGGTGGTCATCATGGGCGCGCTGCTCGGCGACACCCCGCACACGCGTCCGGTCCCGGTCAGCGGTGTGACGTCCGACCCGGACCTGGCGCAGCGGATGGACCTGGAGGAGACCAAGTACGAGGGGCCCACGGGCATCGTCGGTATCCTCCAGGAGGCGTGCACGCACGCGGGTGTCCCGGCGGTCTCGCTCTGGGCCGCGGTGCCGCACTACGTGTCGCAGCCGCCGAACCCGAAGGCGACGCTGGCCCTCCTGAACCGTCTGGAGGACCTCATCGACGTGCGCATCCCGCTGGGCGAGCTGCCCGAGGACGCGCGCGCGTGGCAGGTGGGCGTGGACCAGCTGGCCGCGGAGGACAGCGAGGTCGCCGAGTACGTGCAGACGCTGGAGGAGGCCCGGGACACCGCGGAGCTGCCGGAGGCGACGGGCGAGGCGATCGCTCGCGAGTTCGAGCGGTATCTGCGGCGCCGCGATGGTGGCCCCGGCGGCGCCGCAGGGGGGCACGCCACGACTGACGGGGGTGACACGGGGTCCGGCGCGTGGAACCCGAAGGACAATCCCAGTGGTCGTACGTGGCCGCCTAAGGCGCCGCGGCCCGAAGCCGAAACCGAGGCCGAGGACGAGGATTCGTCGGACGACTGAGACCCGGATTTCCGCGGGTGACGCTGCGCGGGATCTGCGGGATCTGTTGGGATCTGCGGGTTCGTCGTGGCTGATCGCGCCCACGCGGCGGAGCCGCATATCGAACACAGCCCCGCGCCCCTTCAGGGCGCGGGGAGTGCACCGGCACTCACCGGGTGCTCAGCGCTTCACCGCCACGACCGCGTACGTCGTGTCCGGGGTGGGGGTCGTCGTGAAGCGGGCGTTGGGCAGGTAGAGGCGGTTCTTGTGGGCCGCGACGGTCGTCGGGACGTCGAAGTCGGAGTCCGTGAGGCGGCCCTCGAAGAGGCCGCTGCGGCCGTCGGCGGCGAGCTTGAACACGTCGATCGCGTTCTGGCGGTTCTGGACGACGTACAGACGCTGCCCGAGGAGCAACAAGCCGTCGCCGTTGGTGAGGGGGGCCGCGTCGCCGAGGCCGACCAGCTTCGTCACCCCGGTGCTCGGGTCGACCCGGTGGAGGCCGCCGACGCCGGACTGGACGACCAGGAGTGCCTTGCCGTCCGGGGTGCGGGTGATGCCGTTGACGTTGACGACCTCGCCGGGGGTCTGGGTCCAGTCGCCGCTCAGCGTGACCGTGACGACCTCGTCCGGGTCCGGCAGGCTGCCGTGGCGGCCGAGCGGCAGGGTGTACAGGGCGGGCTGGAACGAGTCGGTGAACCAGGCGGCGCGCGGGGTGAGGAAGACGTCGTTGACGAAGGTCGGCGTCTTCGTGGTGAGCGTGTACGACGCGATGATCTTGCCGGTACGGACGTCCACCACCCGGGCGCCCTGGCCGCGCCCGGCGACGAACAGCCGCCCCCGGTCGTCGAGTTTGAGCCCGACGGAGGGTGTGCCGGGGCCCGCGGAGATGATGCCGCCCTCGCCGGTGCGCAGGTCGGCGCGGTAGATCGAGCCGTCGCCGAGGGACCCCAGGTAGGCGTAGGGGCCGCCGCCGATGGTGATGCCCTCGGGACGGAAGCCGTTGGGCAGGGGGATGAGGTCGGGCCAGGTGTTCTCGGAGGCGGCCGCGGAGGCGGTCGCGGCCGAGGATACGACGAGCAGCGCGCCTGCGGTGGCGGCAGACGTCGTGAGCAGCCTTCGCCGACTGAGGTGACGAGCGGAGGAGGGTTGCGGGGGTTGCGGGGGTTGCAGGGGTGCCACTGTGCGTCCCTTCCACGAAGGGACCGGCAGCTGGCCGGTCCGGGTTTCAACTGACGTCTGTCACCCCATCACATGCCGACTGGCCCCGCAGCCCTTCGACGATCGACCGACAGTGCCTTGACAGCCCCAGGGCAGCTTCTGGCTGGATTGTGGCGTGCCATCTGGTTCCGGACGGATTGCACGCGTTGTCCAGGAGTTCGACGCGCCACCCAGCACCCGCAGGACCGAAGGGAGCGGTTCGCGATGAACGACCAGGTACAGCCGGCCGAGGGCCCGGGAGCGTCCGGGCCGGGGCCCGACGGAGCGGGATTCACCTACCGAGGGGCAGAACTGGAGCTGATCGTCGTCGCCCGTCCCGAGGCCCGGTTACGGGCCGGGGCCGAGGGTGTCCGCTCGGCGGCCGACGCGGGCGTGTCGGCGCTGAACATTTTCCTGGGCGACGAGCAGCTCGCCCTGGAGCCCCTGTTCGGCGGCGAGGAACGGCTCCGGGCAACCGCCTCCGGTGACGACGGGGTGCCCGACCTCGCCCTCTTCTACCGGGTGCGTGGCGGCACCGAGCGTGCCCAGGAGCTGCGCTCGCGGATCGCGGCACTGCCCGGGATCGACACGGCGTACGTCAAGCCCGGCGCCTTACCGGCCTCCGCCGGCGCCGTACCGGGCCTCCGCCGGCTCGGCCGGATCCGCCGGCCCGAGTTCCGACGACGGCCGGCAGGTGAAGGAAGGCGCCCCCGCGACGCCCGACTGCACCGGCCGCCAGGGTTATCCGCGCCCGGCGCCCGAGGGCATCGACGCGCACTGGGCGGTCCATGCCGCCTTCGCCGGGGGACGGCCCGACGTCCGTGTGTGGTTCTCCGACGACGAGGTCGTCGGCCTGGTGATCACCGGCTGACGACCGGTCGCAGTCAAACCCGACCGGTGAGGGGCCACCCGATGATCGGCGTCTGGGGACATCCGGTCACCGGCGATCCTGCGAAGCGTACGGATCGAGCGGATCCGACCGCGGGTTCCCTGCCCGTGTGAAGACGAAGGGGCGCCTCCTCCGGCCGGAGGAGGCGCCCCACTGCTCTCATCTCGTATGACCCGCGTTACACGTGTGACGTCTCCGACGCCTGTGCAGAGTCGTTACTTCAGGTGTTTCACAGGGCCACGCCGAGGAGCGCGTCCGCGGCACGCGATACGACGCCGGGTGCCCCCTCGTCCGTACCGCCCCGCTCCTCCTGGAGCGCGGCCCAGCGGTCGACCGCGGCGAGCGCGGTGGGCGCGTCCAGGTCGTTCGCGAGGGCCTCGCGGATCTCCTCGACGAGGGGTTCGGCGGACGGTCCGTCGGGCCGGGAGACGGCGGCGCGCCACCGGTCGAGGCGTGTGACGGCGTCCTGGAGCACCTGGTCGGTCCACTCCCAGTCGGCCCGGTAGTGGTGTGCGAGGAGCGCGAGCCGTATCGCGGCCGGGTCGACGCCGTCGCGGCGCAGCTTGGAGACGAAGACCAGGTTGCCCTTGGACTTCGACATCTTCTCGCCGTGCAGCGCGACCATTCCGGCGTGGACGTACGCCTTGGCCATGGGGAACTCGCCGGTCAGCGCCTGCGCGTGCGAGGCGCCCATCTCGTGGTGCGGGAAGGCGAGGTCGGAGCCGCCGCCCTGGACGTCGAAGCCCATGCCGAGGTGGTCGAGGGCGATGGCGACGCACTCGATGTGCCATCCGGGCCGGCCGCGTCCGAGGGAGCCGCCGTCCCAGCTGGGCTCGCCCTCACGCGCGGCCATCCAGAGCATCGGATCGAGGGGGTTCTTCTTCCCGGCCCGGTCCGGGTCCCCGCCGCGTTCGGCGGAGAGAAGCCGCATCGTGGCGGCGTCGAGGCGCGAGACCTTGCCGAAGTCGGGGTCGGCCTCGACGGAGAAGTAGATGTCCCCTTCGAGTTCGTAGGCGGCGCCGGAGTCGCGGAGCCGCTCGACGAGCGGAACGATTCCGGGGATGGCCTCGACCGCGCCGATGTAGTGGCGCGGCGGGAGCATCCGCAGGGCGGTCATGTCCTCGCGGAAGAGGGCGGTCTCCTTCTCGGCGAGGGCCACCCAGTCGATGGCGTCGCGCGCGGCCCGCTCCAGCAGGGGGTCGTCGACGTCCGTCACGTTCTGGACGTAGTGAACCTGCCGCTTGGTGTCGAGCCACACGCGCTGTACGAGGTCGAACGCGTTGTAGGTCGCCGCGTGACCCATGTGGGTGGCGTCGTACGGGGTGATACCGCAGACGTAGATACGGGCGACGGGACCGGGGTCAAGGGTGATGAGCCCATCGGTCGCGGTGTCGTGGATCCGAAGGTCGCGGCCCTTGCCGGGCAGGGCGGGGACCTCAGAAGCGGGCCAGGCATGCATGCCACGAGCCTAACCCGATCGTTGCGCCGTTAAGCCGGGCGCCTGTCCACTCGGGGGTACGCCCTGTTTTGCGACTGCGGCCGGTACGTGGGACAGGCCGCCGGTCCACCCGGGGATACGCCCTGTTTTGCGGCCAAGCGGTGCCCTCAGACCGGTGGCCAGGGGATCGCCGGCCAGTCGCCGCTCGGCTCAGGGTGCCGTCCGCTCTTCAACAGCGCGGCGACCCGCTCCCGCGTAGCGTCCAGCTCGGCCGATGTGATCAACCCCGACAACTTCGCCGTCAGCGCCCCGCCCTCGCCCAGCGCGTCCCGCAGCCGCTCCAGCACCCCCACGGCCTCCTCGGTGAGCGACTCCCCCGCCCACCCCCACAACAACGTCCTCAGCTTGTTCTCGACGTTGAAGGTCACCCCGTGGTCGATGCCGTACAGCCGCCCCTCGCCGGCCGGCAGCAGATGTCCGCCCTTGCGGTCGGCGTTGTTGACGACCGCGTCGAGTACGGCGAGCCGCCGCAGCCGCGGGTCGTCGGCGTGCACGAGGAGCGCGGTCTCGCCGTCCCCGACCTCCGCGAACCCGACGGCCTTCCAGCCCTCCCCGGCCTCCTCGCCCTCCACGAGGGCCAGCAGCTCGGACCCGGGCTCACCCTCGATCCACAGCTGGCACATGCCCTCCCCGTACGGACCGTCCCGCAGCACGGTGGGCGGGACGAGCCCCCAGCCGGTCGCCTCGGACACCTCGTACGCGGCGACCTCCCGCTGCGCGAGCGTCCCGTCGGGGAAGTCCCACAGGGGCCGCTCCCCGGCGACGGGCTTGTAGACGCAGGCGGCCTCCCGTCCGTCGTACGAGACCGTGCAGTACAGCACCGCGTTGGACGCCTCCCGCACCCGCCCGCGCACGGTCAGCTCACCCTCGGCCAACAGCTCGACCGACGGCTGGGCGGACGGCTGGGCGGGCGACGACGAGCCGACGGAGGCGGAGGAGGTCACGCCCCGCGCCGGTATCCGTTCTGGCGCGGACATACGTGTCCCTCCGGATCGAGCGGCAGACTGCACAGCGGGCACGGCGGCCGCCCCGCGTTGACGACGTCGAGGGCGCGTTTGGCGAAGGCCCGGGCCTGTGAGCCGCTGAGGCGGACACGGAGCATCGGCGGGCCGTTCTCCTCGTCCTGGAGCATCCGCTCCTCCGCCTCGGCCAGGTCCTCGTCGGAGTCGGCGTCCAGCTCGACCAGGGCCTGTGCCTCGACGATCATGCGCTCCTCGTCGCCGTCCCAGGCCAGCGCCATGGTGCCGACCCGGAACTCCTCCTCGATGGGGGCCTCCAGCGGCGCCGTGTCCGGCACCTCGTTGGGCGCGACGGCCGGCACCGCGGCGCTGCCGCCACTGCGCCGTACTACCTCGTCGAGCAGCTCGTCCATGCGCTCGGCGAGCGCGGCGACCTGGGTCTTCTCCAGGGCGACGCTGGTGACACGCTGCCCGGAGGCGGCCTGCAGAAAGAAGGTCCGGCGCCCGGGCAGCCCGACCGTACCGGCCACGAAGCGGTCCGGGGGGTCGTAGAGGAACACCTGACGGGACACGTCCTGTCTCCATTGGAATCGACGTCGGGACCGGCCGCGTCGGCTGCTGACTGGTTCAGCGCCGCCGCGACCGCTTCACCCTACTGCGGTTGACGATCACGGTGCCCCCGCACCGCCCCCGATGGTCGCGTCACCGCTCGGGGGCTCCTCGCGCGGCGCCAGGGACGCGAAGTCCCCGGTGTCGCCGAGGCGGACGAGAAACGGCCTGAGTCGTGTGTAACGGATCGCGGTGATGGAACACGGTTCGACAGAGATCCGCTGGAAGAGGTCCAGATGAAGTCCGAGTGCGTCCGCGACGAGCGACTTGATGATGTCGCCGTGCGAGCACATCAGATACACGGCGTCGGCCCCGTGCTCGCGCTCCACACGCGCGTTCCACTCCCGTACCGCCTCCGCGGCCCGGTGCTGCATGGCCCGCATCGACTCGCCGCCGGGGAACTGAGCCGCCGTCGGATAAGTCTGTACGACCTCCATCAGCGGCTCGTCCTTCAGCTCGGCGAGCTTGCGGCCGGACCAGTCGCCGTAGTGGCACTCGCCTATGCGCTCGTCGGTGTGCGGGCTGAGTCCGGGCCGGGCGTCGAGGAGCGGGCGAATCGTTTCCTGGCAGCGCTGAAGCGGGCTGGTGACGACCTCTGCGATCGGCAGCCCGGCGAGGCGGCCGGGCAGCGCCGCGGCCTGCGCGGCGCCTCGCTCGTCGAGCGCGACCCCGGGCGTCCACCCGGCGAGCACTCCCTCGGTGTTGGCGGTGGAACGTCCGTGCCGGACAAGGATCAACATGGGCATGCGCCCCAGCCTAGACGCCCGCCCCACTGCCCCCTTCGGCCCTGTGGACAAGGCACCCTTGAAAGGAACTCCCTGTGATCGTCGACTGCGCCGTCTACCACGACGGGCACCGTACCGAGGGCCCCGACGACCTCTCCGACGCCCTGGCCGCCGCCCGCGCCTCCGGCGGCTTCGTGTGGATCGGCCTGCACGAGCCGTCGGAGAAGGAGTTCGCCCTGGTCACGGAGGAGTTTTCGCTGCATCCGCTCGCCGTGGAGGACGCTCTGAAGGCGCACCAGCGGCCCAAGCTGGAGGTGTACGACGACTCACTGTTCATGGTCCTCAAACCGGTCGTGTACGAGCCGTCCAGTGACACCGTGACCACCGGCGAGGTGATGGTCTTCCTCGGCCACGCCTTCGTCGTGACCGTCCGCCACGGCGAGGGCTCACCCCTGGGCGTCGTACGCAGCCGGCTGGAGCGGGAGCCCGAACTCCTCGGCAAGGGGCCCACGTCCGTGCTGTACGCGATCACGGACGCCACCGTCGACCACTACCTGGACGTGGCGACCGAACTCCAGACCGACCTGGAGGAACTGGAGGCGGAGGTCTTCTCCCCCGACGTGGGCGGTTCACGGAACACGGCGTCCCGGATCTACACCTTCAAACGCCAGGTCCTGGAGTTCCGCCGGGCCACCGGGCCCCTCGCCGCACCGCTCGTCCGGCTCTCCGGCACGGGCGGCTACACCACCGGGGTGCCCTTCGTCGACGAGAAGGCGCAGCCCTTCTTCCGCGACGTCAGCGACCACCTCACCCGCGTCAACGAGTCCGTCGAGGGCCTGGACCGGCTGGTCTCCGACATCCTCTCCGCGCATCTGGCGCAGATGAGCGTCCGCCAGAACGACGACATGCGGAAGATCTCCGCCTGGGCGGCCATGGCCGCGATCCCGACCATGGCCGCCGGCATCTACGGCATGAACTTCGAGCACATGCCCGAACTGCACTGGGTGGGGTCGTATCCGGCGCTGATGGCGCTGCTGGTCGTGACGGAGGTGCTGGTGTTCCGGCTCTTCAAGCGCCGGGGCTGGCTGTAGCCCCCTCATTCCGCCATGCCGTCGTGCCGTACGCGCGCGTGGCCGAACCGCGTGGACGAACGTCGACGCCCCACGCGCGCGTAGCGGGTGTGGGGGGTGTCTCAGGCGAACTCGGGGGCCGCCGTCGCCGGTCCGCCCAGGGCGTCGCGGCGTTCCGGCATCTCCAGCGTGACCATGCGGCGCCAGCCGAGGGTCCGCTCGTACGCGTACATGGCGCGGATGCCCGCGGCGAGGACGGCCGCCTTGGCCTTCGGCCAGCCGAGGATGCGCCCCATCCGGTCCATCACGGCGAGGCTGACGTCCCGGTAGATGGCGATCTCCGCGAGGGCGCACTCGCGGAGGGTCTGCTGGATGAGGCGGCCGTGCCCGGCGGCCGCGTAGCGCAGCAGTTCCTCGTGGGTGTAGGCGAGGTGGTTGTCCTCGTCGTCGGAGATCATCCGGACGGCCTTGCCGATCTCGGGGTGGCCCTCGAAGTGCTTGCGGAGCATCACCATCTGGTCGGCGGCGCGCTGTTCGGTGACCCGGCTGTGGGACAGGTAGACGATGATGTCGCGCACCGTGAGGGCCTGGTCGGCCTTGAGTTTCTCGTGCGCGAGGCCGATGCCGTTGCGCTCCAGGAGCATGGTGTAGTCGGTCTCGGGCGGGACTTCCACGGGTTGGAGGCCGCGCTTCCTCATGAGGGCGTTGAAGATCCGCCCGTGCTTGTCCTCGTCGGCGCCATGGCGGGTGATCTTGGGTGCGAGTGCGCGCTCGCTCCGCGGGACGAGCGCGGCGATGCGCGCGTTCTCCCAGCCGCCCTGCGTCTCCCCGCCGGCGGCGATGGAACAGAACAGTCGGAACGACTCGTCGTTGTCGACGATCTCCTGGAACAGACTCTTGGCCGAAAGCATCAGAGGCACCTCTCTGCAGGGGTCCTGGCAGGGGTCCTGCAGAAAACGAGTCAAATGGGGTACCAGGAGCCGGGCAACAGCTGTGTCGGACAAATCCGCCGAACGAAGGATGCCGGGGCGGCGATGGGGCGTAACCGAGCGGGCCGTGCCGCGTTGTCCCCGGCGACGGCCGTGGCGGGGAAGACCCCCGAGCCCCCACCACGGCCGTAGTACTTTTCGATCCCGCTGTTCGACTGTTTCCGGCTCTCGTCGGCCGCTGCGCCGTTCGGGTTACGCGAGCCCGGCCAGCTCCATGGCCTCCGAACCGGCCCGCAGCGAGGCGATCCGCTCGTCCAGGGTGAAGCCCGCCGGGGCGAGGGTGAGCGTGGTGACCCCGGCCTCGGCGTAGGCCTTCATCCGGTCGGCGATGCGCTCCACGGAACCGAGCAGCGTCGTCTGGTCGATCAGCTCGTGCGGGATGGCGGCCGCCGCCCCGGCCTTGTCGCCGGCCAGGTACTTGTCCTGGATCTCGGCGGCCTCCTTCTCGTACCCCATGCGCTGGGCGAGCTGGTTGTAGAAGTTCTGCTTGCGGCTGCCCATGCCGCCGACGTACAGCGCGGTGTACGGGCGGAAGGTGTCGGCGAGCGTCGTCACGTCCTTGTCGTCGCCGACGGCGAGGGGCAGGGTCGGGCAGACGTCGAACCCGTCAAGGGTCTTGCCCGCCTTCTCCCGTCCCGCCCGCAGGTACTTGATGGCCGTGTCCTCCAGGTGCGCGGCCGAGGGGAAGATCAGCAGGGCGCCGTCGGCGATCTCGCCGGTCTGTTCCAGGTTCTTCGGGCCGATCGCGGCGATGTACAGCGGGATGTGCTCACGGGTGGGGTGCACGGTCAGCTTCAGCGGCTTGCCGGGGCCGCCGGGCAGCGGCAGCGTCCAGTGCTCGCCGTCGTGCGACAGGCGCTCGCGGGTCATCGCCTTGCGGACGATCTCCACGTACTCGCGGGTGCGGGCGAGGGGCTTGTCGAACTTGACCCCGTACCAGCCCTCGGAGACCTGCGGTCCGGAGACGCCGAGGCCGAGCCGGAAGCGTCCGCCGGAGAGCGAGTCCAGCGTCGCGGCGGTCATCGCGGTCATCGCGGGCTGGCGGGCCGGGATCTGGAAGATGGCCGAGCCCACGTCGATGCGTTCGGTCTTGGCGGCGACCCAGCTGAGCACGGTGGCGGCGTCCGAGCCGTACGCCTCCGCCGCCCAGCACACCGCGTATCCCAGCCGGTCGGCCTCCTGGGCCACGGCCAGATTGTCCGCGTCCATTCCGGCGCCCCAGTAGCCGAGGTTGATCCCGAGCTGCATGGCCTTCCCCTTACCGATCAGTAACGTCATTGTTGCGCCGACCCTACCGGGCTGGGCCGCCGCGGCAGAGCTCGGGAGGCCACGGTGGCAAGGCGGGTGCGGGTGGATCGTGGCTGGTCGCACAGTTCCCCGCGCCCTGAAAGCACCGGGCGCGACCCATGCCGATGCGGGGCGCGGGGAACTGCGCGACCACCCCCCACTCACCCGCACACGACCCACAACCTCGAGCCCTCGGCCGAAATCAAAGCGCGGCTCCCTCGGGGAAATCGGTTGTCCACAGGCCCCCACTCGGCGAACTCCGGCCAGTAATGTCGGCGTTCATGGAGCAGAGGCATCTCGGCCGTACCGGCCTGCGTGTGTCCCGGATCGGGCTCGGCACCCTGACGTGGGGCCGCGACACGGACGAGCATGACGCCGCGGACATGTTGAAGGTGTTCTGGGAGGCGGGCGGCACCCTCGTCGACACGGCGGACGTGTACGGGGACGGCGAGGCCGAGTATCTGCTCGGGCAGTTGATGGACGGGCTCGTGCCCCGCCGCGACCTGGTCATCTCCACGAAGGCCGGCAGCGTCCCGGACCCCGACCGCCGTTTCGACGGCTCCCGCGGCCATCTCCTCGCCGCCCTGGACGCCTCCCTCGCCCGCCTCGGCACGGACTACGTCGACGTCTGGCACATCCACGCCTACGACCCCGAAACCCCGCTGGACGAAACGCTCCAGGCCCTCGACCTGGCCGTCAGCAGCGGCCGGGCCCGTTACGCCGGGGTCTCCAACTTCTGCGGCTGGCAGCTCGCGAAGGCGGCCACCTGGCAGCTCGCGGCCCCTGGGACACGCACCCGCCTGGCCAGTACGCAGCTGGAGTACTCCCTGCTGCAACGCGGCGTCGAGCGCGAGGTGCTGCCCGCCGCGCTGGACCTGGGCATCGGTCTGCTCCCGTCCTCGCCGCTGGGCCGCGGGGTGCTGACCGCGAAGTACCGCCACATCACGCCCCCGGACTCGCGGGGCGGCTCGGAGCACATGGCGCCGTTCGTCGCGCCGTACCTCGACGAGACGGCGACCAGCATCGTGGACGCGGTGCAGACCGCCGCGGACGGCCTCGCCGTGACCCCGATCCAGGTGGCCCTCGCCTGGGTGCGGGACCGGCCCGGCGTGGCCGCGCCCATCATCGGTGCGCGCAACGCGCTGCAGCTCATGGGGGCACTGTCAGTGGAGAGCCTTAGTCTTCCTGACGAGATCTGCCGGGCCCTCGACGACGTGTCGGCGCCCGTGCACCGCTATCCCGATCACGACTGGAGCACGCTGTGAGCACGGAGCCCGCGACCACGGAGTCGGACGAGCCGGGGGGACGGGGCGACGGGACGCCCTCCGACGGCGCCGACGCGCCCGGCGGCACGCCCGGCGACCGGACAGCCGCGCTCGCGGCGACGCCCGAAGGCGGGGCCGAGGGCGAGGCCGCCGCGGCAGCCGGTGAGGCCGACGTCACGGGCAGCGGAGGCTACGGGGACGAACCCGCCGGGAGCGCCCCGGAAGGTTCCGCCGGTGCCGTCGGTGGCGATCCGGACGCAGGCGATGGCGATTCGGCGGCGGGTGGCGAGCCGGCAGGCACTGACGATGCCGATGCCGATGCTGTCGCAGGTGGCGACGCCCCGTCGGCGACGGACGGCGAATCGGCGGGGACCGCCGAAGCCGCCGGTGCCGAGGCTGCTCCCGAAACTTCCGAGGCGCAGGCCGAGTTGGCGGCTCAGCGGCTGGAGCGGGAGCGGATCGAGCGGCGCAAGGCGGAGAAGAAGGCACCGGTCACGAGCGGGGCCAAGCTCAGCGGGACGGCCGCCGATCTGCTGGCCGCCGTTCGGGCCGTGGAGGGCGGCCAGAAGCCCGCGGCGGCTGTCTTCAGCGAGCCGGAGCCCGCTCCGCGTCGGCCCGCGTCGGAGCCGGTGCGGCGACCGGAGCCCGTGGTGCCCGCGGCCGGTGCCGGGGCTCCGTCGGGTGAGACCGTCGAGGCGGTGCGCGCGGTGCTGGCCGAGGGCGGCGCTCCCGAGGCGCTGGTGCCGCAGGTCGCCGAGGCGCTCGGCGAGGGTGCGGGGGCTCGACTGCGCGAGGATCCCTGGCAGTTGCTGCGGGTTCCGGGCGTACGGCCGGAGCAGGCCGACGGGTTTGCGCGGGCGCTGCTCGGCGCGGAGTGCGGCCCGGACGACGAGCGGCGGGGCCGGGCGGTCACCGTGTGGCTGCTCGAACAGGCGGCCGTCGCCGGGCACACGGCGCTGGAGGCCCCGGCTCTGGCCGCCGCGCTCGCCCGGCGTTCCGTGCCCGACCCCGACGAGGCCGTCCAGAGCACCGTCGCCGAGGGCGAGGCCCTGGTCTTCCAGGACGCGCTCGACGACGCCCCGACCGCGACACGGTCCGCACCCCCGCCCGCCGCCGCGGGCGCCGAGACCGACACCGAGGACGACGAGGCGGAGGAGGAGCGCCCGGTCCGCGTCCTCATCGGCCTGGAGCGATACGCCCTCGCCGAGGAGAGCCTCGCCGACGGACTCGCCCGTGTCATGAACTCCCTGGCCAAGGAGGACCCGACGGACTGGGCCTCGGCGGCCGCGTCGGCACCGCGTTCCGCCGCCGAGCTGATCCGCGTCGTCGCCGGACACGGGCTCGTGCTGCACACCGGCGGCGAGGCGGCCCGCGCGGAACCGGCGGCGCTGGTCACGGCCGCCCGGGCGCTCGGGCTGCGGGCGTACGCGGCTACGCACAGCACGGACGGGAGGCGGCGGTTCGCGTCCCAACTGGACACCGCCGAGGGAGGCGACACCGCCGTGACGTCCCTCGCCGGGCTGCTGTCCGGCGCCGAGGGGCCCGGCCGGGACGTGGACGGCGCGCTCGACCTCGACCTGCTCGTGGTCCTGGACGCGCCCCAGCTGGACGTCGAGACCGCCGCCCTGCTCGCCGAGTCGCTGCCCGACGGGGCCCGGCTGGTCCTCAGCGGCGACCCGGGGGTGCTGTGGTCCGCCGGGCCGGGCCGGGTCTTCGCGGATCTGCTCGCCGCCCGTGCCTGCCCGCAGGTCGCCTCGCGGACGCCCGACCCCGGCCCCATCGGCGAACTGGTCTCCGGGATCGGAATCGGAGAGCTGAACCAGGTCGACGCGCCCGGCAAGGAGGTCGTGATCGTGCCGGTGCGGGACGCGGGTGAGGCGGTGCACCGGACCGCGCAGCTCGTCGTGGACTCGGTGCCGAGGGCGTTCGGGATCTCCGCCGAGCAGGTGCAGGTCATCACCCCCGGGCATGGTGGCGCGGCCGGCACCCGCGCCCTCAACACCGCGCTCAAGGAGCGGCTGAACCCCGGGCCGGGCCGTTTCGGCGGGTTCGACCCGGGCGACCGCGTGGTCTACTCCCCCGCGCCGGGCCGTACGACCCCCGGGCGCGTGGTGAAGGCCGACGCCGAGGGGCTGCACCTGGAGTGCGCGGGCGCGGCCGTCGTCGTACCGAAGGAGCGGGTCGAGCAGACCGTGCGGCACGGGTGGGCGCTGACCGCGCACCAGGCCGTGGGGCACCGGTGGCCGGCCGCGGTCGTGGTGCTGCCGGGTGACGCGGCGCAGGCGCTGACCCGGCCCTGGGTCTACACGGCCTTCGGGCGCGCCGAGCGGCACCTGTCCGTGGTGCATGGTGTCGAGCAGGCCCTGCCCCGGGCTGTCGCCGAGGTTCCGGCCAAGCCGCGCACCACTCGGCTGCCGGTCCTCTTGCAGGCCCAGGTGCCGCCGGCCGAATGACACTGCGACCGGGTGGGGGCTGGGCAGGGGTGGGTTTCGCTCACCGGCGCTTGCCGGGTGCCGCCTGCGCCCACCCGTGCCGCCCCAGCGGCACGATTGTCCGCAGCTGAGACGGCCTGCCCGCAGCTGAGGCGGGCCCCGTAAGGGGCGCGGGGAACCGCGCGATCAGCCACAGTCCTCCCGCAGCCGGCCAGCCGGCAGGTCCCCCGAGCCAGTGGGCGCCCAAGCCGCCCGAGCCCCGCGCTAGCGGTCCGCGTCAAGCGGTTCCAAGTCCGCGTCGTCGTCGAGGTCGGGCTCGAGCGTGAGGTCGTCGTCGAGGTCGTCGTCCTCCGCGTCGTCGTCGAAGACCGCGCTGACGTCGAAGCGGCAGACGACTCTCTGCGGATCGACCTGTTCGAAGGGTGCCTCCAGCCACTCGCCGGGCTCGGCGGTGTCGTCCGCGGCGGTCACCCAGAGCGTGGAGTCGCCCTCTTCGAGGCCGAACTCCTTGTGCCGGGAGGCGATCTCGTCCGGCTCGAACTCCCCGAACAGCAGACCCAGCGCCCCGTGCACCGTGCTCGCCGTCCCGTCGGAACCGATTGGCTCCTCCGCGGCCTCCACCCGCTGGGCCTGTGCCAGCAGTCGCTGCGGCTCGGCCACCGTGTAGTCCCGGCGGATCAGCACACTGAGCGCGCTGGGTTCCTCGGGGCCGGTGTACGGCGGCATGTCCTCGGTGCCGGGGATCTCGAAGGGAGTGACCTCGTCGTAGCGGTCGTAGAGCAGTTCGTCGTACTCCTCGGCGGCCGCGGCCAGCTCGTTGAACGCTTCGTAGACGGCCGGGTCGTCCTCCCCCGACCGGCGTTCGACCGCGGCCAGGTGGCGGTCGAGCGCGGTCTTGACCGCCTCGGCGGCGGCGCGTACCTCGGCAGCGGTGGGCTGCGCAGCATCAGACATAGTGCAGACGCTATCCGTACCGAGCCCCAGCCCGCACAATAGATACCGATGCCGGAATACGAATTTGTCGACGTGTACGTACCGCGCGGGGTCTCTCGCAAGGACGCCACACGCCTGCTGACGGACCATGCCGAGTACGGACACTGGGAGTTGGACCGACTGAGCCTGCTGCGTGATGGCAGCCGCAGGGTGCGGTTGCGCCGACGGATCATCCGCCAGGTGCGAGCCACGTGGTGAGTGGGCAGATCGAAACGGAGCGGGCCCCGCT
>NZ_JBHVDX010000154.1:0-24301 GCF_042802555.1 Streptomyces sp. NPDC057474
CAGGGGGCAGACGCGTGCGGAGCCGCTAGCTGTTCTGGCTCGGTGAGGGGCGTCGCCAGGGCAGCCGTGGTGTCGGGATGCGGGACAGCAGATTGTCCCTGGTGTCCGCCCAGCGGGCGGAGAGGGCCCAGGCCACCCGGATGGTCGAACGCGGCAGCAGCAGTGCCCGGAGCTTGGTCCGGCGGCCGGCGTGCGCCCGGAGGCCGACCCCGACCTGGTGGGCGTCCCGGGCGAGACCCGCCGGGATCTGCGGACGCGGAGCGAAGAGGACCTGCTCCACAGCCGCCGCCACCCGGTGCACCGCGTCCGCGGTCGACGGTTCGAGCTCCCCGAGCCGCACGATCCGCGCGGCGGCCTTGCGGGGCGTCTGCGACTCGTCCGGCGCGATCCCGTAATCCCACGCCGTGTCGGTCACCTCCTGCCAGGCGGCCAGCGCGTGGGCCGCCGCGGCCTCCGTGCGGCCGTACGCGGTGGCCCTGCCCGGTGGTGCCAGGGAGCCCGCCGGACCGCCCCCTTCGTCGGCCACCTCCCGCGCGACAGCGGGCCCATGGGCCCCCTTCGGCACCGCCCCGTCATGCGCGCCCAGCCGTACGGACCGGACCCGCAGCCGCCACAGCATCGGCAGCAGCGGGATCGCCAGCACCAGGAGCGCCCCCGGGAGGGTCAACAGGGTCCAGGGCGAGAAGAACAGCAGGCCCCAGAACGAGCGCTCGTCGTCGTCCGAACCCGCCACGGCCGCCGCGGACTCGCTCGCGCAGGCCCCCAGCTTCACCTCCTGCGGCGTGCAGCTCTCGCTCGTCGACGGCTCGGCCGACGGCGCCGTGGATGCCGACTGCGAGGGCCGGGGCACCTCGGGCAGGCCGCCGGTGCCCGGGTCCTCCGGCACCGTGTACTCAGGAGTCGAGCCCCGGTTGGGGGTCGGCTCGAAGCGGGTCCAGCCCACGCCCTCGAAGTACAGCTCCGGCCAGGCGTGCGCGTCGCGCAGCCCCACCGACATCGTGCCGTTCGTCTGCGGGGTGCCGGGGGTGAAGCCCACCGCTACCCGGGCCGGTATGCCCAGCGTGCGGGCCATGGACGCCATCGCGAAGGAGAAGTGGACGCAGAAGCCCTGCTTCTCCTGCAGGAACCGGGCTATCGCCCGCGCGCCCGTGCCGGACCGCACCTCGGTGTCGTAGGTGAACTCGCCGCTGAACGCGAACCAGTCCTGGAGCTTCACCGCCCGCTCGTAGTTGTTCGTCGCGCCCTTGGTGACCTCCAGCGCGGTCCGCGCCACCACCGACGGCAGCGAGGCGGGCACCTTGGTGTACTCCCGCCGCAGGGACGGCGGCGGCTCCGGCGCCGAGGCCAGCTGCTCCGCCGTGGGCTGCACGATCAGGCTCTCGACCTTGTACTGGGCGCCCTTGGTGTTCTGGCCGTGGTCACCGACGAGGGTGCGCCCCACGGGCTCGTACCGCCAGTCGCCATTGATGTCCACGCTGCTGACCGGGTACGGCATCGGCAGCCAGTTCTGTTCGTAGTCCTCCGCCGCGACGATCCGGGTCTCGATCGAGGTCCGCTTGACGTCGGAGGCGAGGCCGATGGGGGTGCCGAACTCGTCCGGCACCTCGGTGATGGAGCGCTCGGTCGGCGTCCAGGAGGTGCCGTCGAAGTTGTCCAGGGAGACGATCCGCAGATACATCTCCTGCACGTTGTCCGTGTTCGTGCGGTAGGACAGGACCTGGCGGTCCTCGTCCACGTTCAGGCTGCCGCGCAGCGACACCACGGGGTTCACCGCGGAGATCGTGCCGCCGCCACCGGAGCCCCCGCCGATGCCGGCCCCCGTGCCGTCCAGCAGCCCGCCGTCGAGGGACGGCAGCCCGAGCGGCACCACCAGGGCGATGCCCAGCGCGACCGCGCCGATGCGCCGCCCGGTGCGCACCGGGGCCACGGCACCGCTCGCGGACTCCGCGCGCGGACCATGGGGCGCGCCGCCGAAGACCCGGCCCCACTGCGAGAGCCGGTCGCGGCTCTCGGTCAGGAGCAGCAACAGATAGCCGGCGGAGGCCAGCACGAACCACAGCCACGCGGCGCCGTCGGAGAGTCCCGCGGCGACCGAGTACAGCGCGAGCAGCGGCAGACCGGCCGGGGCCGCGCTGCGGAACGTCACCGCGAGCGCGTCGACCAGGAGGCCGATCACCAGCACACCACCGATGATCATCAGCCGGATGCCGTCGCTCAGCGGCGCCGGGATGGCGTACCGCCCGACGTCGTCGGCGCCGGTCTGCAACAGCGTCGCGAAGTACTGGAAGGCCTCCGGGCCGGGGACGATCCCGGCCACCGCCTGCTGCCGGGCGAAGACCAGCGTCAGCATCATCAGCGTGACCAGCGCCTGCGCGGCCACGGTCAGCGGCCGGGCCAGCGGGACCCGCCGGGTGAGCGCTCCCACGCCGGTCTGCACGCCCAGCATGAGGGCGGCCTGGAAGATCCAGGTCGCCGGGTCGACCAGCGGCAGCAGCGCGCACGCCGCCATGATCGTGGCGGCCCAGGCGCACAGCGCCAGCCTCGCCCGCCCGCTCATGACCGTCCCTCCATACCGCTTCCGGACATCACACCGGTGCGCTGTTGGTCCGCCTGCCGCCACAGGTCCGTCAGCGAGGCGCCGCGCGGCACGGCCAGAGCCGTCCAGCCCGCCTCGTGCAGCAGACGCAGCGACTCCTCGCTCGCGCTCCCGGCACCGGGCACCTCGCCCGGTTCGGTCGTCCACGCCTCGCTGTCCAGCAGGAAGGCGACCGCCCCGCCGCTGCGCTGACGCATCTTGCCGATCACCGTCGCCTGCTCCTCGTCGAGGTCGCCGAGGAAGGCGACCAGCAGCCCCTCGTTGCCGCTGCGCAGCACGTCGTACGCGGGGGAGAGGCCCGTGCTGTCCGAGTGGTCGATCACCGCGAGGGTGTCCATCATCAGCCCGGCCGCGTCGGCGGACTCCTGACTGGCGCCCGCGAACCCGTCGGCGCCCTCGCCGGGCACGGAGTTGCCGGTGTCCGTCAACAGTCGTACGGAGAAGCCGCGTTCGAGCATGTGGACCAGCATGGAGGCGGCACCGGAGACGGCCCACTCGAAGGCCGAGTCCGGGCCCGCGCCGAGGTACGCCTCGGCCCGGGTGTCCAGCAGCACCGTGCAGCGGGCGCGCTGCGGCTGCTCCTCGCGGCGCACCATCAGCTCGCCGTAGCGCGCGGTCGAGCGCCAGTGCACCCGGCGCAGGTCGTCGCCGTGCCGGTACCCGCGCGGGATCACGTCGTCCTCGCCGGCCAGCGCCAGCGAGCGCTGCCGGCCGTCTCCGTACCCCCTCGCCTCGCCGCTCAGCCGCACCGGCGGCAGCGTCTCCACGCGCGGGATGACCGTCAGGGTGTCGTACGTCGAGAAGGACCGGGTCAGCTCGCACATGCCGAACGGGTCGGTCAGGCGCAGCTGGAGCGGGCCCAGCGGATAGCGGCCGCGCAGATCGGAGCGGACGCGGTACGACACCTCGCGGCGGCCGCCCGCCTCCACCCGGTCCAGCACGAACCGGGGGCGCGGACCGAGCACGTACGGCACCCGGTCCTGGAGCATCAGCAGCCCGGTGGGCAGCCGCGAGACGTTGTCCATCCGCAGATGGACGCGGGCCTCGCTGCCGGCGGGCACGCGCGCGGGGGAGAGCCGACGGCTGCCCGCGACCCGGTAGCGGGTGCGGTACAGCACGGTCGTGCAGACCAGCGGCAGCACGGCGAGCAGCAGCCCCACCCGCAGCAGATCGCTCTGCCCGAGGACGTACGCGCAGATGGCCGCCGCTATGCCGGCGGCCAGGAAGGAGCGCCCGCGCGTGGTGAGGCCGGCGAGGGCCGTGCGCAGCCCGCCCTTGTCCTGCTCCGGGTCGGGCGCCGGCCCGGCGGTGGTCATCCAAGCCTCCGCGGCGGCTGCTGCGGATAGGCGGGCGTGGCGTGGACCGAACCGAAGCCGCTCTGCGCCTGGGGTGCCTGCGGTACGGGCGTGCGCTGGAGGATCTCCTGCACGACCTGCTCCGGCGTACGGCGGTTGAGCTGGGCCTGGGCGGTGGGCAGCAGCCGGTGCGCGAGGATGGCCACGGCGAGCGACTGGATGTCGTCCGGCAGGGCGTACTCCCGGCCGCTCAGGGCGGCGGTCGCCCTCGCCGCGCGCAGCAGGTGCAGCGTGGCACGCGGCGAGGCGCCGAGTCTGAGGTCCGGGTGGCTGCGGGTGGCGCCGACCAGGTCCACCGCGTACCGCCGGACCGTTTCCGCGACGTGCACATTGCGGACGGCCTCGATCAGCTTCACGATCTCGTGTGCGTGCGCCACCGGCTGCATGTCCTCCAGCGGCGAGACCCCGCCGTGGACGTCGAGCATCTGCAGCTCGGCCTCCGGGCTGGGGTAGCCGACGGAGACGCGGGCCATGAAGCGGTCGCGCTGGGCCTCCGGCAGCGGGTAGGTGCCCTCCATCTCCACCGGGTTCTGCGTGGCCACCACCATGAAGGGGCTCGGCAGCTCGTACGTCGTGCCGTCGATCGTGACCTGGCGCTCCTCCAGGGACTCCAGGAGCGCGGACTGCGTCTTCGGCGAGGCGCGGTTGATCTCGTCGCCGATCACGATCTGAGAGAAGATCGCGCCCGGCTTGAACTCGAATTCCTTGCGCTGCTGATCCCAGATGGACACACCCGTGATGTCCGACGGCAGCAGGTCCGGCGTGAACTGGATACGCCGCACCGAGCAGTCGATGGACCGCGCCAGTGCCTTGGCCAGCATGGTCTTGCCGACGCCGGGCACATCTTCGATCAGAAGATGTCCCTCGGCGAGCAGCACTGTCAGCGAAAGCCGTACGACCTCAGGCTTGCCCTCGATCACTCCTTCGACCGAACTGCGGACTCGCTCCACAGTGCTGGTCAGATCAGTGAGGCTCGCTCGATCGTCATAGGTCGTCACCCGGCCCTCCTCGGCCCGTTCTTTCTCTGGGCCGTCGCTCTGCGATGCGGACCGGCCCACCCCGAAACACGGACACCACGCGCGAACTGCTCAGCGTGACGTCACATCCGCATTCTTGCTGCCGTTACCAATCCGTGTCACTCGCCTGTGGATAACAGTCCGCGATATGTCAGGTTTGTAGTCTTTTAAAGGCCGAGATGCCAGCAGATTGACAGGAAACCGGGGCTGCGCGGGACCGCCTCGGGCGGTACGAGGGTGGTCCCGACGGTCAGGTTCGACGGGGCTCAAGCCGGGTCGATCTCCCGGAGCAGACCCGTCTTCACGTCGAATACGAAGCCGCGTACGTCGTCGGAGTGCAGCAGGAACGGGTTGGTGCGCACCCGCTGCATGGACTGCCGTACGTCCTGGTCCACGTCCCGGAAGGACTCCACGGCCCAGGCCGGGCGCTGGCCGACCTCCGCCTCCAGTTCGGTGCGGAAGTCCTCGGTGAGGGCCTCCAGGCCGCAGCCGGTGTGGTGGATGAGGACGATGCTCCGGGTGCCGAGCTTGCGCTGGCTGATGGTGAGGGAGCGGATCACGTCGTCGGTGACCACGCCGCCCGCGTTGCGGATGGTGTGGCAGTCGCCCAGTTCGAGGCCGAGGGCGTCGTGCAGGTCGAGGCGGGCGTCCATGCAGGCCACGACCGCGACGCGGAGGACGGGGCGGGCGTCCATCCCGGGGTCGGCGAACGCGGCCGCGTACCGCTGGTTCGCCTCGACGAGGCGGTCGGTGACGGTGCCGTCGGATATGGCGCCTTCGGGCCCGGTGGGAACTGCTGCGGAGGTCGTCATAGCCATGACGGTACTGGTCACGGCCGCTGAGGGCGCTCTGTGAGAGAGGACAAAGAACGTCATTGAGGCTTGTTGTGAGGTAACCCACAGGAGTGGCTGGATCACGGCGGTACAGGTGATTTCTCCATATTCGCGGCCTCGTCCGGGGGAGGCGTCGCGACGCGCAGGCCGGTTGATTGACCGCGAGAAGCCGTGGACTAGAGTGACGCGGAGCGGGAGGCGAGGCCCCCTGCTGGACTGAAATCCCCAGGAGATCCGGTGACAGCCCGGCATCTCCCCGCGTGCGCGGCGCGTACGTGCGGCTCGCGCCGGACCTGAGAGGGCCCCTTGAGCAACAGCCGCCATGTCCCCGTCATGCTCCAGCGGTGCCTGGACATGCTGGCCCCGGCCCTCACGGAGCCCGGCGCGGTGGTGGTCGACTGCACACTCGGCCTCGGTGGCCACAGCGAGGCGCTCCTCACCCGGTTCCCCGAGGCGCGGCTCGTCGCCCTCGACCGCGACAAGGAGGCCCTGCGCCTCTCCGGCGAACGACTCGCCCCCTTCGGTGAGCGCGCCACCCTCGTGCACGCCGTCTACGACGAACTCCCCGACGTACTCGCCCGGCTGGACCTCCACCGCGTCCAGGGCGTCCTGTTCGACCTCGGCGTCTCCTCCATGCAACTCGACGAGGCCGACCGGGGCTTCGCGTACGCCCAGGACGCCCCCCTCGACATGCGGATGGACCAGACGACCGGCATCGGCGCGGCCGAGGTCCTCAACACCTACCCGGCGGGCGAACTCGTCCGGATCCTCCGGGCGTACGGCGAGGAGAAGCAGGCCAAGCGGATCGTCTCCGCGATCGTGCGCGAGCGCGACAAGGAGCCCTTCACCAACAGCGCCCGCCTCGTCGAACTGATCCGAGACTCCTTGCCGCAGGCCGCCAAACGCACCGGCGGCAACCCCGCCAAGCGCACCTTCCAGGCGCTGCGCATCGAGGTCAACGGCGAACTCACCGTCCTGGAGAGGGCGATCCCCGCCGCCGTGAAGGTCCTCGCGGTCGGCGGCCGGATCGCCGTGCTGTCGTACCACTCGCTCGAAGACCGCCTCGTCAAGCAGGTGTTGGCGGCGGGCGCCGCCACCACCGCGCCCCCAGGACTGCCCGTCGTCCCCGAGCGCTACCAGCCGAGGCTCAAGCTCCTCACCCGTGGTGCCGAACTTCCCACCGAGGAAGAGGTCGCCGAGAACCGGCGCGCCGCCCCCGCACGCCTGCGCGGGGCGGAACGCGTGCGGGAAAACCTCGCATGATGCGTACGAGGCGGCCGCACACGGTGCGTGAAGGGGACGGTGAGTGAGTCCGAAAAGCGAACTCACGGGGACGGTGAGTGAGTCCGGAAACCGAACTCACAGGGAGGGCGCGTGAGCAGGAAACCCGAACTGAGGGGCCGGGCCGCCCGTCTCGCGCGGCTCCTGCCCGTGCGGCCCAAGGGGGCCGCCCGCACCCCGTTCGTCCTCCTTGTCGTCCTGCTGCTGGGCGGCGGCCTGATCGGCCTCCTCGTGCTGAACTCCGCGCTCAGTGAAGGGTCGTTCAAGCTCGACGACCTCCAGGACGACGTGAAGAGCTACACCGACGAGGAACAGGCGCTCCAACGGGACGTGGACGCCTACTCCGCGCCCGACGCCCTCCAGCGCCGCGCCCGCGAACTGGGCATGGTCCCCGGCGGCGACCCGGTCTTCCTGAACCCCGACGGCACGGTCAAGGGCGTACCGAGCGCCGCCCAGCAGTCCGTGGCCCGTATGCCGCTCGTCCTCGCGCCCGAGATCCTCGGCCCCGGCCCGCCCGCGAGCCCGACCCCCACGCCCACGCCGTCGGTCTCTCCTGCGCAACCGCAGCCGCAGCCGCAGCCGCAGACGCCGGCGCCCGCGGTCACCCCCACACCGACCCCCACGCCCACCAGCCCGTCCGTACAGTCCACCCAGCTCCCGACGACCCCCGGCAGGTGACGGAAGTGGCCGATTCAGGCAGGCAGCCCCCCCGCCGCCGCGTACCCGGACCCGCCCGGCCCGTGCGCCCGGGCGGCCAGCAGCGTCGGCCGGGCCCCGGCGCCCGCCCCGCCGCGCAGCGCCGCCCGGCCACGCCCCGGCAGCCGGCCGCGCGCACCATCCGTCTGGGCAGCCCCCGCCCCCGGCTGCGCATGGTGAGTCTCGCGCTGACCCTGGTGATGATCGCCTTCGTCGTACGGCTGCTCCAGGTGCAGGCCGTCGACGCGAGCGAGTACGCGGCCAAGGCCGACCAGAACCGGTACGTCGGCCGGGTACTGGCCGCCGAGCGCGGCGGGATCACCGACCGCAACGGCGTCGACCTGGCGATCAGCACCGACGCCAACGACATCACGGCCGACCCGACGATGTTCACGCGCGAGCAGCTGAAGATCGACGACGGGCCCGAGCAGGCGGCCGCGCTCCTCGCGCCGATCCTCGGCGCGGACCAGGAGACGATCACCGAGAAGCTGCGCACCAAGAACACGCGCTACGTGCTCCTCGCCCGCCGCCAGACCCCCCAGGTCTGGAACCAGATCAGCGACCTGAAGTCCGCGCTCGTCAAGAGGGCCGAGGACGAGAAGGACACGGTCAACGTCCTGGCCGGCGTCTTCCAGGAGCCCAGCAGCAAGCGCGTGTACCCCAACGGCGACCTCGCCGCCGGGATACTGGGCTGGGTCAACGCCGAGGGCAAGGGCGGGGGCGGCATCGAGCAGCAGTTGAACAACCGTTTGGCAGGCAAGGACGGCAAGATCCGCTACGCCCAGTCCGGCGGCCGCCTCGTGCCCACCGCGGGCTCCACCGAGACCCCCGCCGTGGCCGGCTCCGATGTCGAGCTGACCATCGACCGCGACATCCAGTGGGCCGCGCAGAACGCCATCACCGAGCAGGTGAAGAAGTCCGAGGCGGACCGCGGCTACGTGATAGTGCAGGACACCCGTACCGGCGAGATCCTCGCCATGGCCAACTCGCCCGGCTTCGACCCGAACGACCTCACGAAGGCGAACCCTGACGCCCTGGGCAACGCGGCTCTCCAGGACGCCTACGAGCCCGGCTCCACCGCCAAGGTCATGTCGATGGCCGCCGTGCTGGAGGAGAACGTCGCCACGCCGGGCACGCATGTCACCGTGCCCAACCGGCTGCACCGCGGCGACCGACTCTTCAAGGACGACATCGACCACCCGACCTGGTACCTGACACTCAACGGCGTCCTCGCCAAGTCCAGCAACATCGGCACCATCCTCGCCACCGGCGAACTCGGCAGGAACCAGCGCGAGTCCAACAAGATCCTCCACTCGTACCTGCGCAAGTTCGGCATCGGCGGCTACACCGGCCTCGGCTTCCCCGGCGAGACCAAGGGCATCCTCGCCGCGCCCGGCGACTGGTCGACCTCGCAGCAGTACACGATCCCTTTCGGCCAGGGCGTGTCGATAAACGCCATGCAGGCGGCCTCCGTCTACTCGACGATCGCCAATGGCGGCGTACGCGTCGAACCGACCCTCGTACGAGGCACCGAGGGACCGGACGGCCGCTTCACCCCCGCTCCGAAGCCCGAGAAGACCCGGGTCGTGAGCGAGAAGACGGCGAAGACCCTCGCCCGGATGCTGGAGTCCGTCGTGGACGACGAGGAGGGCACGGGCACCAAGGCGCGTATCCCCGGCTATCGGGTCGCGGGCAAGACGGGCACGGCCAACCGTGTGGATCCGGCCACCGGCAGATACCGCGGCTACACCTCGTCGTTCGCCGGGTTCGCACCCGCCGACAACCCGAGGATCACCGTCTACTGCGCGATCCAGAACGCCACCAAGGGCAACTACTTCGGCGGCCAGATCTGCGGCCCCATCTACAAGGAGGTCATGGAGTTCGCCCTGAAGACCCTCCAGGTCCCGCCCACCGGGGCGAAGCCCGCGAACCTGCCCGTCGCCTTCACGCCCTGACCCGTCTCCTGACCACATCCTGATCCACCCGCCGATCAGCGCAACCAGCCAGGAACCGACTCGTGACCATGATCACTCCCGACCCCGGGAACCACGCACCACAGCCCCGCTCGCACAAACCCTCGCTTCGCCCCGGCGGGGGTGCGCCCGGTACGCTCACCGCCGTGCCACACGCTGATCAGTCCCAAACCACCCAGAAGGGGCATCCTGTGACGTATCCGGGGCTGCCCAGGCCGGATCTGCTCTCCGCCGTACCCCTCGCGGAGCTCGCCGAACAGCTGGGTGTCACCGCGCCGGAAGTCACCGCCGAGGTCGCGGGTATCACCCACGACTCGCGTGCCGTCCGCCCCGGTGACCTGTACGCCGCTCTTCCGGGCGCCCGCCTGCACGGCGCCGATTTCGTCACCCAGGCCGCCGGCCTCGGCGCGGTCGCCGTGCTGACCGACGCGACCGGTGCCGAACGCGCCGCCGCGACGGGCCTGCCCGTCCTGGTCGTCGAGGACCCGCGCGGGCGGATGGGCGAGCTGGCGGCCACCATCTACCGCCACCCCGGCCGTGATCTGCTCCAGATCGGCATCACCGGCACCTCCGGCAAGACCACCACGGCCTATCTGATCGAAGGGGGTCTGGAGGTCACCCGACCCACCGGCCTCATCGGCACCGTGGAGATCCGCATCGGCGACGAGAGCATCAAGTCCGAGCGCACCACGCCCGAAGCCACCGATCTCCAGGCCCTGTTCGCGGTCATGCGCGAGGGCGGCGTCGAGGCCGTCGCCATGGAGGTCTCCAGCCACGCCCTGGTCCTCGGCCGCGTCGACGGCTGTGTGTTCGATGTCGCCGTCTTCAACAACCTGAGCCCGGAACACATGGAGTTCCACTCCGGCATGGAGGACTACTTCCAGGCGAAGGCGCAGCTGTTCACGCCGAAACGCAGCAGGATCGGCGTGGTCAACGTGGACGACGAGTACGGCCGCAGGCTCACCGAGGAGGCCACGGTCCCGGTCGTCACCTTCTCCGCCGAGGGGCACCCCGACGCCGACTGGCGCGCCGAGGACGTCCAGGTCGGGCCCATGGACTCGAGGTTCACCGCGGTCGGCCCCAAGGGCGAGCGGATCGGCGCCAGGTCGCCGCTGCCGGGCCCGTTCAACGTCGCCAACACCCTCGCCGCGATCGCCACGCTGGCCACCGCCGGTCTCGACGCGCAGACCGCCGCCGACGGCATCGCCGCCGTACCGGGCGTGCCGGGCCGCCTGGAGCGCGTGGACGCCGGGCAGCCGTATCTCGCGGTCGTCGACTACGCCCACAAGACGGACGCCGTCGAGTCGGTCCTCAAGGCGCTGCGCAAGGTCACCGAGGGCAGCCTGCACGTCGTGCTCGGCTGCGGCGGCGACCGGGACAGGACCAAACGCGCGCCGATGGGCGCCGCCATGGCCCGGCTCTCCGACACCGCCGTACTGACCTCCGACAACCCCCGCTCCGAGGACCCCCTCGCGATCCTCGCGACCATGCTCGCAGGCGCGGCGTCCGTGCCGACGCATGAGCGCGGCGAGGTCCTCCTCTTCGAGGACCGGGCCGCCGCGATCGCCGCGGCGGTGGCCCGCGCACAGCCGGGCGACACCGTGCTGGTCGCGGGCAAGGGCCACGAGCAGGGCCAGGACATCGCCGGCGTGGTACGTCCCTTCGACGACCGCCAGGTGCTTCGCGAAGCTATCCAGCAGACCCAGGGATGAACTTGTGATCGCCCTCTCTCTCGCCGAGATCGCAGAAGTCGTCGGCGGGCAGACGCACGACATACCGGATCCGTCGGCGCAGGTCACCGGACCGGTCGTCCGGGACTCCCGTGAAGTGGAGCCCGGCAGCCTCTTCGTCGCCTTCGCGGGCGAGCGCGTGGACGGACACGACTTCGCGGCCGCGGTCGTCGAGGCGGGTGCGGCAGCGGTGCTGGCGTCCCGTCCCGTCGGCGTGCCCGCGATCGTCGTGACCGACGTCCAGGCGGCGCTCGGCGCCCTCGCCCGGCACGTCGTCCGGAAACTCGGCACGACCCTCGTGGCCCTCACCGGCTCGGCGGGCAAGACCAGCACCAAGGACCTGATCGCACAGGTGCTCCGGCGCAAGGCGCCGACGGTGTTCACGCCCGGCTCCCTCAACAACGAGATCGGGCTCCCCCTCACCGCGCTCAGCGCCACGGAGGAAACCCGTTTCCTGGTCCTGGAGATGGGCGCCCGCGGCGTCGGCCACATCCGGTACCTGACCGAACTGACCCCGCCGAGGATCGGCCTCGTGCTGAACGTCGGCACCGCCCACATCGGCGAGTTCGGCGGCCGGGAGCAGATCGCGCAGGCCAAGGGCGAGCTGGTGGAGGCACTGCCGGAGGACGGCGCCGCGATCCTCAACGCCGACGACCCCCTCGTCCGGGCCATGGCGTCCCGGACAAAGGCCCGGGTGATCTTCTTCGGAGAGTCCGGCGAAGCGGACGTACGCGCCGAGAACGTGACGCTCACGGACGCCGGACAGCCCGCGTTCAGGCTTCACACACCCTCCGGTGCAAGCGATGTGACCATGCGCCTGTACGGTGAGCACCACGTGTCGAACGCGCTCGCCGCGGCCGCCGTCGCCCATGAGCTGGGCATGTCCGCAGACGAGATCGCCATCGCGCTCTCCGAGGCGGGCTCCCTCTCCCGCTGGCGCATGGAGGTCACCGAGCGCCCGGACGGCGTGACGGTCGTCAACGACGCCTACAACGCGAACCCCGAGTCCATGCGAGCCGCTCTGCGCGCGCTCGCGGCGATGGGCAAGGCCGCACAGGCACAAGGGGGTCGTACGTGGGCGGTGCTCGGCAAGATGGCCGAGCTCGGGGACGAATCGCTCGCCGAGCACGACGCGGTCGGACGGCTCGCCGTCCGGCTCAATGTCGGCAAGCTCGTCGCGGTCGGGGGCAGGGAAGCGTCCTGGCTGCAACTGGGCGCATATAACGAGGGTTCGTGGGGTGAGGAGTCGGTGCACGTGTCCGACGCACAGGCGGCGGTCGACCTGTTGCGCAGTCAGTTGCGCCCGGGAGACGTCGTACTCGTGAAGGCGTCCCGGTCGGTCGGGCTCGAGAGCGTGGCGCAGGCGCTGCTCGACAGCGGCAACGAGGGTGAGGTTGCCGCCCGATGATGAAGCAGATCCTGTTCGCAGGAGTCATTGGCCTCTTCCTGACCCTGGTCGGCACCCCGCTGCTGATCAAGCTGCTGGCCCGCAAGGGCTACGGCCAGTACATCCGCGACGACGGCCCGCGCACGCACGGCAGCAAGCGCGGTACGCCGACCATGGGTGGTATCGCCTTCATCCTGGCGACGATCGCCGCGTACTTCCTGTCCAAGCTGATCACGGGCTACACGCCGACCTTCTCGGGTCTGCTGGTGCTCGGCCTGATGGGCGGCATGGGCCTCGTCGGCTTCCTCGACGACTACATCAAGATCGTCAAGCGCCGTTCGCTCGGTCTGCGGGCCAAGGCGAAGATGGCCGGCCAGCTGATCGTCGGCATCGGCTTCGCGGTTCTCGCGCTGCAGTTCCCGGACGTCCGCGACCAGACGCCGGCCTCCACCAAGATCTCCTTCGTCCAGGACTTCGGCTGGACCATCGGCCCGGTGCTGTTCGTGATCTGGGCGCTGTTCATGATCCTCGCGATGTCGAACGGCGTGAACCTGACCGACGGTCTGGACGGCCTCGCCACCGGCGCCTCCGTGCTCGTCTTCGGCGCGTACACCTTCATCGGCGTCTGGCAGTTCCAGGAGTCCTGCGCCAACACGCAGACCCTGACCAATCCGGCCGCCTGTTACGAGGTACGAGATCCACTCGACCTGGCGATCGTCGCCTCCGCGCTGATGGGCGCCTGCCTCGGCTTCCTGTGGTGGAACACCTCGCCGGCGAAGATCTTCATGGGTGACACCGGTTCGCTGGCCCTCGGCGGCGCGCTCGCCGGTCTCGCGATCTGCTCCCGCACCGAGCTGCTGCTCGCGCTCCTCGGCGGCCTGTTCGTCCTCATCACGATGTCGGTCGTCATCCAGGTCGGCTCGTTCAAGCTCACCGGCAAGCGCGTCTTCCGTATGGCCCCGCTCCAGCACCACTTCGAGCTCAAGGGCTGGTCCGAGGTCCTTGTCGTGGTCCGTTTCTGGATCATCCAGGGCATCTGTGTGATCGTCGGACTGGGCCTCTTCTACGCGGGATGGGCGGCCGACAAGTGACCGACTGGCAGGGCAAGCGCGTCACCGTCGCCGGACTCGGCGTCTCCGGCATCCCGGCGGCCAAGGTCCTGCACGGCCTCGGCGCCCTCGTCACGGTCGTCAACGACGGCGACGACGAGCGCGCCCGGGCGCAGGCCGCCGACCTGGAGGCGCTCGGCATCACCGTGCGCCTCGGCGACGGCGCCACCCTGCCCGAAGGCACCGAACTCATCGTCACCACCCCCGGCTGGAAGCCGGACAAGCCGCTGTTCGCCGCGGCCGCCGAGGCCGGCGTCCCCGTCTGGGGCGACGTCGAGCTGGCCTGGCGGCTGCGGGGCCCCGACGCGCCCCCCTGGCTGGCCGTCACGGGCACCAACGGCAAGACCACCACCGTGCAGATGCTCGCCTCGATCCTGACGGCGGCGGGCCTGCGCACGGCCGCCGTCGGCAACATCGGGGTCTCGCTGCTGGACGTCGTCCTCGGCGAAGAGCAGTACGACGTACTGGCCGTGGAGTTGTCCAGCTACCAGCTCCACTGGGCGCCCTCCCTGCGCGCCCACTCAGCCACCGTCCTCAACCTCGCCCCCGACCACCTCGACTGGCACGGCTCGATGGAGGCGTACGCCGCCGACAAGGGCCGTATCTACGAGGGCAATCGGGTCGCCTGCGTCTACAACGCGGCCGACAAGGCCACCGAGGACCTGGTGCGCGAGGCGGACGTCGAAGAGGGCTGCCGGGCCGTCGGGTTCACGCTCGGCACGCCCGGGCCGTCCGAACTCGGCGTCGTGGACGGCATCCTGGTCGACCGCGCCTTCGTCGAGAACCGGCAGAAGAACGCCCAGGAACTCGCCGAGGTCTCGGACGTGAACCCGCCGGCCCCGCACAACATCGCCAACGCCCTCGCGGCGGCGGCCCTCGCCCGGGCCTTCGGGGTGCCCGCAGCGGCCGTACGGGACGGGCTGCGGGCCTTCACCCCGGACGCGCACCGCATCGCGCACGTGGCCGACGTGGACGGCGTGGCGTACATCGACGACTCCAAGGCCACCAACACGCATGCCGCGCAGGCCTCGTTGGCGGCGTACGAGTCGATCGTGTGGATCGCGGGCGGCCTCGCCAAGGGCGCGACCTTCGACGAACTCGTCGCCGGTGCAGCCGGGCGGCTGCGGGGCGTCGTGCTGATCGGCGCGGATCGCGCGCTGATCCGGGAAGCGCTCGCGCGACACGCGCCCGAAGTGCCGGTCGTCGACCTCGACCGGACCGACACTGGGGCGATGCTCGCCGCCGTCCGCGAGGCGCGGACGCTGGCGCGGGCGGGCGACACGGTGCTGCTGGCGCCGGCCTGTGCGTCTATGGACATGTTCGTCAACTACAACAAGCGTGGGGACGCGTTCGCGGAGGCTGTGCGCGAACTCTCCTCCGCGGACGGCTGACCCGGCCCGGCTTCGCCTGGCGGCGCCGGGTGAAACTGGGAGGGACGCGTGACACGGATGTGGTCGGTCGGCGGCGAAGGCGCCCCCGATGCCGAGTAGCCGTACGAGCCGTGCGCCCCTCCAGCGCGTCACGCGGCGGCCTCCCGTGTCCCGGCCGCCGCGCGAGAACCCCGTGCGGCGGTTCCTCACCCGCGCGCGCAAGGCCTGGGACCGGCCGCTGACCGCGTACTACCTGATCCTCGGCGGCAGTCTGCTGATCACCGTGCTGGGGCTGGTGATGGTCTACTCGGCCTCGCAGATCACGGCGTTGCAGAAGTCGCTGCCGGGGACCTTCTTCTTCCGCAAGCAGTTCCTCGCGGCCGCGATCGGCACCGTGCTGCTGCTCGCGGCCTCGCGGATGCCGGTCAAGCTGCACCGGGCGCTGGCCTACCCGATCCTGGCCGGCTGTGTGTTCCTGATGGCCATGGTTCAGGTGCCCGGGATAGGGCAGTCGATCAACGGCAACCAGAACTGGATCGCCATCGGCGGCTCGTTCCAGATCCAGCCCAGCGAGTTCGGCAAACTGGCGCTCGTGCTGTGGGGCGCGGATCTGCTGGCCCGCAAGGAGGACAAGCGGCTCCTCGCCCAGTGGAAGCACATGCTGGTGCCGCTCGTTCCGGTGGCGTTCATGCTCCTCGGGCTGATCATGCTCGGCGGTGACATGGGCACCGCGATCATTCTCACGGCGATCCTGTTCGGCCTGCTGTGGCTGGCCGGGGCGCCGACGCGGCTGTTCGTGGGTGTCCTGTCCATCGCCGGGCTCATCGGATTCATCCTGATCAGGACCAGCGCGAACCGCATGGCCCGCCTGGCCTGCATCGGAGCCACCGAACCCCGTACGGACGGCGCCGACTGCTGGCAGGCCGTGCACGGCATCTACGCCCTGGCCTCGGGCGGAATCTTCGGCTCCGGGCTCGGTGCCAGTGTGGAAAAATGGGGCCAACTCCCGGAAGCGCACACCGACTTCATCTTCGCCGTCACCGGTGAGGAACTGGGCCTCGCGGGGACGCTGTCGGTGCTCGCCCTCTTCGCGGCTCTAGGCTATGCGGGTATCCGCGTGGCCGGACGCACGGAGGACTCCTTCGTCAGGTATGCCGCGGGAGGCGTGACCACCTGGATCACCGCGCAGGCGGTGATCAACATCGGTGCGGTGCTCGGTCTGCTGCCGATCGCCGGAGTCCCGCTCCCGCTGTTCTCCTACGGAGGTTCCGCCCTGCTGCCGACCATGTTCGCCATCGGGTTGCTCATCGCGTTCGCGCGCGACGAGCCCGCTGCGCGGGCGGCGCTTGCCATGCGGCAACCCCGCTTTGGTAGAAAGCGTGGCGGTGGTCCTTCGGGGCCCGGGAGATGGAAAACGATGCGACGGCGTGCCTCGGCACGTTCGTCCGGAGAGCGGTGAATTTCGGTGCATGTCGTACTCGCCGGTGGCGGAACCGCCGGTCACATCGAGCCCGCGCTCGCCCTCGCGGACGCCCTGCGCAGGCAGGACCCGACTGTGGGCATCACGGCCCTGGGCACGGAGCGCGGCCTCGAGACACGCCTCGTCCCCGAGCGCGGGTACGAACTCGCGCTGATCCCCGCCGTGCCCCTGCCGCGCAAGCCCACGCCCGAGCTGATCACCGTGCCCGGCCGGCTGCGCGGCACGATCAAGGCGACCGAGCAGATCCTGGAGCGCACCAAGGCGGACGCCGTCGTCGGCTTCGGCGGCTATGTCGCCCTGCCCGGCTACCTCGCCGCCAAGCGCCTCGGTGTGCCGATCGTCGTCCACGAGGCCAACGCCCGCCCCGGCCTCGCCAACAAGATCGGCTCCCGGTACGCCGCCCAGGTCGCCGTCTCCACCCCGGACAGCAAGCTCCGTGACGCCCGCTACATCGGCATCCCGCTGCGCCGCGCCATCGCCACCCTGGACCGGGCCGCCGCGCGCCCCGAGGCCCGCGCGCTGTTCGGTCTCGACCCCAATCTGCCGACCCTGCTGGTCTCCGGCGGTTCCCAGGGCGCCCGCCGCCTCAACGAGGTCGTCCAGCAGGTCGCGCCCTACCTCCAGCAGGCCGGGATCCAGATTCTGCACGCGGTCGGTCCGAAGAACGAACTGCCACAAGTGCACCAGATGCCGGGAATGCCTCCGTACATCCCGGTACCGTACGTGGACCGGATGGACCTCGCTTACGCCGCGGCCGACATGATGCTCTGCCGCGCGGGCGCAATGACCGTCGCCGAACTCTCCGCCGTCGGGCTCCCGGCCGCCTACGTCCCGCTGCCCATCGGCAACGGCGAACAGCGGCTGAACGCCCAGCCGGTGGTCAAGGCCGGCGGCGGACTGCTGGTCGACGACGCGGAACTGACGCCCCAGTGGGTGCAGCAGAACGTCCTGCCCGTCCTCGCCGACCCGCACCGGCTGTACGAGATGTCCCGCTCCGCCAGCGAGTTCGGCCGACGGGACGCCGACGACCTGCTCGTCGGGATGGTGTACGAGGCGATCGCCGCCAAGCGTGGACACCGCTAGGGAACGGATCGGCGAGTGAGCCGAAGGGGCGCGTCGGTGTCGAGGGGTCGAGCGCGTGGAGGCCCGAAGGGCTGAGCACGGTCGGGCGCTCGACACCGACCGAGGCGCCCCGGAGGTGAACCGAGCCAGGAGAGGGAGTGCGCGTGGCCGGACCGACCACCGCCGAACGCGGCACCGACGAGGATCTGGACTCCGGCCCGCCGCCGCGGCGACGGCTCCCCGGCCCCCGGGCGCTGATCGTCGCCGCGGTCGCCCTGGCGCTGATCGGCGGCGCCTCGCTCTGGGCCCTGTACGGCTCCTCGTGGCTGCGGGCCGAGCAAGTGTCCGTGTCGGGCACCCGCGTGCTGACGGAGGCCCAGGTGCGAGAGGCCGCCGACGTGCCGCTCGGCGATCCACTGATTTCCGTCGACCTCGACGGGATCGAGTCCCGACTGCTCAGGAAATTGCCCCGAATCGACTCGGTTGAGGTCATCCGTTCCTGGCCTCATGGAATCGGGCTGAAAGTGAGCGAACGTACTCCGGTCCTGATTGTCGAAGCGGCCGGAAATTCGGGCAAGTACGTCGAAGTGGACGCGAAGGGTGTGCGTTTTGCCACGGTTTCACGCGCCCCGCAGGGCGTTCCCGTACTGGAATTGACGGTGTCCAGGTCGGGTTCGTCCGCCGCCAGTCTGCGGCGATTCGGTGAGGACCGGCTCGTGCGGGAGGCCGTGCGGGTCGCCCGTGCCATTCCGGCCGCGGTCGCGCACGACGCCCTCGTCGTCAAGGTCCGTTCCTACGACTCCATCTCGCTGGAGCTGGGCGGAGACCGTACGGTCGCATGGGGGAGTGCGGAGAAGGGGCGCGCGAAGGCCCGCGCACTCACCGCCCTGATCAAAGCCGCCCCGGACGCGGGGCACTTCGACGTGAGTGTTCCCACCGCACCCGCGTCATCAGGGAGTTGACGCGCATCCGCGCAGGCCAGCACCCTGGTTGGGCACCGCTATGGCTGATCACATAGGGTGAAAAGAAAAACGGGAGGTTCGGCGTGTTCGTTGAACGTGCGCCACTTGTCGACTTAGTGTCCTGTTCGGAAGAGTCCAAGGAACAGTCACACTGGTAACCCTAAACTTCAGCGTTAGGGTTCGGGTCGGCGTTCGGACCGTCCCACTTCGGCATCAGTCGTCGCATCGCGGGTCCCTCGCGAAGCGGCGACACGTAACTCGAGGCGAGAGGCCTTCGACGTGGCAGCACCGCAGAACTACCTCGCAGTCATCAAAGTCATCGGTGTCGGCGGCGGTGGTGTCAATGCCATCAACCGGATGATCGAGGTCGGTCTCAAGGGCGTCGAGTTCATCGCCATCAACACCGACGCGCAAGCTCTGTTGATGAGCGACGCCGACGTCAAGCTCGACGTCGGCCGCGAACTCACCCGCGGACTCGGCGCCGGCGCCAACCCGGCCGTCGGCCGCAAGGCGGCCGAGGACCACCGCGAGGAGATCGAGGAGGTCCTCAAGGGGGCCGACATGGTCTTCGTGACGGCCGGCGAGGGCGGCGGCACCGGCACCGGCGGCGCGCCCGTCGTGGCCAACATCGCCCGCTCGCTGGGCGCCCTCACCATCGGCGTGGTCACCCGCCCGTTCACCTTCGAGGGCCGCCGCCGCGCCAACCAGGCCGAGGACGGCATCGCCGAGCTCCGCGAAGAGGTCGACACCCTCATCGTCATCCCGAACGACCGGTTGCTGTCCATCTCGGACCGCCAGGTCTCCGTTCTGGACGCGTTCAAGTCGGCCGACCAGGTCCTGCTCTCCGGTGTCCAGGGCATCACCGACCTCATCACCACCCCCGGTCTGATCAACCTCGACTTCGCCGACGTCAAGTCCGTGATGTCCGAGGCCGGTTCCGCCCTCATGGGCATCGGCTCGGCCCGCGGCGACGACCGCGCGGTGGCCGCCGCCGAGATGGCGATCTCCTCGCCGCTCCTGGAGGCCTCCATCGACGGCGCCCGGGGCGTGCTGCTCTCCATCTCCGGTGGCTCCGACCTCGGTCTGTTCGAGATCAACGAGGCCGCCCAGCTGGTCAGCGAGGCCGCCCACCCCGAGGCCAACATCATCTTCGGCGCGGTCATCGACGACGCGCTCGGCGACGAGGTCCGGGTCACGGTCATCGCGGCCGGCTTCGACGGCGGCCAGCCCCCGGCCAAGCGGGACAACATCCTCGGCTCGGCCGCGGCCAAGCGCGAGGAGCCCGCCCCGGTGCGGCCCGCCGAGACCCGCCCGTCCTTCGGCTCCCTCGGCAGCGTCAAGCCGAAGGAGGAGCCGGCGCCCGCCCCGGAGCCGGTGAACGACGTCCCGGTCGCCCCGCCGGTCCCGTCGTCCCGGTCCTACTCGGACAGCGCGGCGGAGGAGCTGGACGTACCGGACTTCCTCAAGTGATAGGACGGCGCGAGAACGTGAGCGGCGCGCACTTCGCCTTCACCGACAGGTGGGGCGGGGTGAGCGCCGCTCCGTATGAGGAGCTCAATCTCGGCGGCGCGGTCGGGGACGACGCCGGCGCCGTGACGACGAACCGGGAGCTGGCGGCCAAGTCGCTGGGCCTGGAGCCGGACCGCGTCGTCTGGATGAACCAGGTGCACGGCGCGGACGTGGCCGTGGTCGACGGACCGTGGGGCACCGGCGACATCCCGTCCGTCGACGCGGTCGTCACCACCCGGCGCGGTCTCGCGCTCGCCGTCCTCACCGCCGACTGTGTGCCCGTCCTGCTCACCGACCCCGTCGCCGGGGTCGCGGCCGCCGCCCACGCCGGTCGGCCCGGCATGGTCGCCGGGGTCGTCCCCGCCGCCGTACGGGCCATGACCGAACTCGGCGCCGACCCCGCCCGGATCGTCGCACGCACCGGACCCGCCGTCTGCGGCCGGTGTTACGAAGTCCCCGAAGCGATGCGCGCCGAGGTGGCCACCGTCGAGCCGGCGGCGTACGCCGACACCAGTTGGGGCACGCCCTCGGTCGATGTGTGCGCCGGAGTGCACGCACAGCTGGAGCGCCTCGGGGTGCACGACCGGGAGCAGTCGCCGGTGTGCACACTGGAGTCGCGCGACCACTTCTCGTACCGCCGCGACCGCGCCACGGGGCGACTCGCGGGATATGTCTGGCTGGACTGATGGGCATGACGGACCGTAAGGCACAACTCGCCGGAAACCTGGCGAAGGTGGAGGACCGGATCGCGGCGGCCTGTGTGGCGGCGGGCCGCAAGCGGGACGAGGTGACTCTGATCGTGGTCACCAAGACCTACCCCGCGAGCGATGTGCGGATCCTGTCGGAACTCGGTGTGCGTCATGTCGCCGAGAACAAGGACCAGGACGCGGCACCCAAGGCTGCTGAATGTTCAGATCTGTCGCTTGTGTGGCACTTTGTGGGGCAGTTGCAGACCAACAAAGTCCGTTCTGTGGTGCGTTATGCGGATCTCGTGCAGTCCGTCGATCGTTCCAGGCTTGTCACGACTCTGTCGAATGAGGCCGTTCGGGTCGGGCGTGAGGTGGGATGTCTCATCCAGGTCGCGCTCGACGCCGACGAGAGTGGCCGGGGAGAGCGAGGAGGCGTCGGTCCGGGTGGAATCGAAGAGTTGGCCGACCTCCTGGCGCAGGCTCCGGGGTTGCGGGTCGATGGTCTGATGACCGTCGCGCCGCTCACCGGGGAGTACGCCGGACGCCAACGGGCCGCGTTCGGGCGGTTGATGGATTTGTCGACCGACCTGCGCCGGGCCCATCCGGCTGCGAACATGGTCTCCGCAGGGATGAGTGCGGACCTCGAGGAGGCCGTGGCGGCCGGAGCGACACATGTACGCGTCGGCACTGCGGTACTCGGAGTCCGTCCCAGGCTCGGGTAACGTCGCCAAGAAGTCGGACCACAGCAGAAAATATGGTCATTCCGTCGAGAGGCGGGCGCAACGACCTCGTGGATCGCGGGCACTTGGGAAGTCGTCAGTCGATCCACCACAGAGCGGAGGACTCAGAGCATGGCCGGCGCGATGCGCAAGATGGCGGTCTACCTCGGCCTCGTGGAGGACGATGGGTACGACGGCAGGGGATTCGACCCCGATGACGACTTCGAGCCTGAGCTCGACCCGGAGCCCGAGCGGGAACACCGCCGGCACGAGCCGGTACATCAGGCGCACCAGTCACATCAGTCCCAAAGGGATGAATCGGTACGAGTGGTGCAGCCTCCGGTGCAACGCGAACCGGTGTCGCATGCCACTTCGCTCCCCGCGGAATCGATGCGACCCGCCCGGATCGCGCCCGTGGCATCCATCACACAAGAACGTTCGAGCCTGGAGAAGAACGCACCGGTGATCATGCCCAAGGTCGTGTCCGAACGAGAGCCTTACCGGATCACCACGTTGCACCCGCGGACCTACAACGAGGCCCGTACCATCGGGGAACACTTCCGTGAGGGCACCCCGGTGATCATGAATCTGACTGAGATGGACGACACAGACGCGAAGCGACTTGTCGACTTTGCGGCCGGTTTGGTGTTTGGTCTTCACGGCAGCATCGAGCGGGTGACGCAGAAGGTGTTCCTGTTGTCGCCTGCTAACGTCGATGTCACGGCGGAGGACAAGGCCCGTATCGCAGAGGGCGGGTTCTTCAACCAGAGCTGAGACGCACCACCGGAACGAAGAGCACGGAACAGGAAACAGGGGAGAGGGAAGCGCAGGTCATGAGCGTGGTTCTGGATGTCATCTACATCGCGCTGATGTGCTTTCTCATCGTGCTCATCTTCCGGTTGGTCATGGACTACGTCTTCCAGTTCGCCCGCTCATGGCAACCCGGCAAGGCGATGGTGGTCGTTCTGGAGGCCACCTACACTGTCACTGATCCACCGCTCAAGCTTCTGCGGCGGTTCATTCCGCCGCTGCGTCTCGGGGGCGTGGCGCTCGACCTGTCCTTCTTCGTATTGATGATCATCGTCTACATCCTGATCACGCTTGTGCGGAGTGCGATGTGAACGATGTGAGAGATGCGGTCTTGCCGAATGCCGACGACTACGTTGAGGTGAAGAGATGCCGTTGACCCCCGAGGACGTGCGGAACAAGCAGTTCACGACCGTCCGCCTCCGAGAAGGCTATGACGAGGACGAGGTCGATGCCTTCCTCGACGAGGTCGAAGCCGAACTGACGCGCCTGCTCCGCGAGAACGAGGACCTGCGCGCCAAACTGGCCGCGGCCACGCGCGCTGCTGCCCAGAACCAGCAGAACATGCGCAAGCCTCCGGAGCCTCAGGACCAGCAGCAGGGCGGCATGCAGCAGGGTGGCATGCAGCAACAGGGGGGCATGCAGCAGGGCGGCATGCAGCAACAGGGCGGTATGCAGCAGCAGGGTATGCGCGGTCCCGGTGGACCCGTACCCGCTGGGATATCGGGCCCGCCGCAGCAGATGGGGGGCCCCATGGGTGGCCCGCCCCAGCTGCCGAGCGGCGCTCCGCAGCTGCCCGCCGGCCCCGGTGGCCAGGGTGGGCAGCAGGGTCCCGGCCCGATGGGTCAGGGACCGATGGGCCAGGGCCCGATGGGTCAGGGCCAGATGCAGCCGCAGATGGGCCAGGGCCAGATGGGCCAGGGCCAGATGCAGGGTCAGATGGGCCAGGGCCCCATGGGCGGCCAGCCTCCCATGCAGCAGATGGGCGGCCCGATGGGCGGCCCCATGGGTGGTCCGATGGGCGGCCCCGGTCAGGGCCCCGGCGGCGACAGCGCCGCGCGTGTGCTCTCGCTGGCCCAGCAGACCGCCGACCAGGCGATCGCCGAGGCCCGTTCCGAGGCCAACAAGATCGTCGGTGAGGCCCGTAGCCGCGCCGAGGGTCTGGAGCGGGACGCCCGTGCCAAGGCCGACGCACTGGAGCGGGACGCGCAGGAGAAGCACCGCGTCGCGATGGGCTCCCTTGAGTCCGCCCGCGCCACCTTGGAGCGCAAGGTCGAGGACCTGCGCGGCTTCGAGCGCGAGTACCGCACGCGTCTGAAGTCGTACCTGGAGTCGCAGCTGCGTCAGCTGGAGACCCAGGCGGACGACTCGCTGGCCCCGCCGCGCACCCCGGCGACCGCGTCGCTACCGCCGTCCCCGGCGCCCTCCATGGCTCCGGCCGGCGCGAGCGCCCCGTCGTACGGCGGAAACCCGGGCGGCATGGGCGGCGGCATGGGTGGAGGCATGGGTGGAGGCATGGGCGGCGCCCCGGCTCCGGCCGCGCCCTCCTACGGCGGTCAGCAGCAGATGTCGCCGGCCATGACCCAGCCGATGGCTCCGGTCCGGCCGCAGGGTCCCTCTCCGATGGGGCAGGCTCCCTCGCCGATGCGCGGGTTCCTCATCGACGAGGACGACAACTGACGATTACTGGTACGCCGTAGGCGTCGGCAGCGTTCAGGGCGGGGCCC